>NZ_JBQFLR010000014.1:0-112622 GCF_056531345.1 Ruegeria sp. N7
GGCGGCAACTGGAGCTTCGAGTTCTACATGGAACAAAAACACGTCGGCTTCGCAACCGGAAATCACAACATCATGCAGCTGGGGAAGTGAAAACGACTGCACTCGAAATACGCGCTAAGAAACTCTAACTCCAGGAGGAGACCATGGGAGAAATCGTACTTGCCGCCAAAATGACTCACGTGCCTACCCTGCTCATGTCCGAGCAGGAAGGACCGATCAAAGGCAAGCGTCAACCGGCTATTGATGGCCACCGGGAGATTGCTCGTAGCGCCAAGGAACTGGGCGCAACAACTGTTGTCATCTGTGATACGCATTGGGTGTTGAACGCGGGCTTTCACATAAACGCCAACGACCATTTTGAGGGTCTATTTACATCGAATGAATTCCCCCAGTTCATTCAGGACCTGCCCTATAAATATGAGGGCAATCCCGAATTGGGTGATGCGATTGCGCGGATTGCGACCGAAAAGGGTGCTTATACGTTGGCCCATCACCTGGACAGCCTTGAGGTGGAATACGGCACACTGGTGCCGATGCGGTTCATGAGCCGTGAACACGAAATGAAAGTGGTGTCGATCGGTGCGTGGTGCACTGTGCACGCTCATGACGAAAGCCGTATCGTCGGCGAGGCAATCCGCGAAGCAGTCGAGGCCAGCGACGAAAAGGTGCTGCTGGTTGCGTCGGGTTCGCTGTCGCACAAGATCTGGGCCAACAAGGACTATGCCGCCAATAACGGCACTTTCACAATCAGCTCAGAATTCAATCGCCAGATGGATCTGCACGTGCTGGAAATGTGGAAAAACGGCGATCACGCTACGTTCCTCAAGATGCTGGGTGACTATGCCAACTTCTGCTGCGGTGAAGGTTCGATGCATGATACCGCGATGCTATACGGCGCACTCGGCTGGGACGCTTACGACAAGAAATGCGAGGTTGTGACCGAGTATTTCCCGTCCTCGGGCACCGGTCAGACTAACGTCATATTCCCGGTCTGAGGGTCGCGGTTCCCATACCGATTGCTTGCCCCTGGTGCCTTTTGGCGGGGCAAGCCGTTGATCTATCTAATTCGAACTGATGCAGGTCCCCAAATGTTTCCTTTGAAAGACCCCGGTTTGCTGCGAGAGGCTGCCCTTGTAGGTACACGCTGGATTGAAGCTGACCCGGCCAACGGCCTTGCCGTCACCAACCCTGCCACCGGTGAAGTTATTGGTCATGTTCCCAATCTGGGCGCCGCCGAAACCGCCGAAGCTATTGCTGCCGCCGAGACCGCGCGCCACGGGTGGGCTAAACGCACCGCCAAAACGCGTAGTCAAATTCTGCGTCGCTGGTACGAACTGATGATGGAGAACCAGGACGATCTGGGTGCCATCCTGACAGCTGAGCAGGGCAAGCCACTGGCCGAAGCCAAAGGTGAGATCGCCTATGGTGCCAGCTTCATTGAGTGGTTCGCAGAAGAGGCCCGCCGCGCCTATGGTGATGTCACCCCAGGCCACGCGCCAGACAAACGCATCCTGACGATCAAACAACCCATCGGGGTTGTAGCCGCGATTACGCCGTGGAATTTCCCAAACGCTATGATCACGCGCAAGGCTGGCCCTGCTCTGGCGGCGGGCTGCTCCATGGTTCTGAAACCGGCCAGCCAGACTCCATTCTCAGCTATCGCGTTGGCGGTTCTGGCCGAAAGAGCGGGCCTGCCTGCGGGGCTGTTCTCGGTCGTCACCGGCTCAGCCCGTGGCATTGGCGGCGAGATGACCGGGAACCCGACAGTACAGAAACTGACCTTTACCGGTTCGACCGAGATCGGAACGCTTCTATATGCGCAATGCGCACCAACGATCAAAAAACTGGGGTTGGAGCTGGGTGGCAATGCGCCCTTCATTGTTTTCGATGATGCTGATCTGGACGCTGCTGTGGAAGGAGCGGTGATCGCCAAGTTTCGAAATAATGGTCAGACCTGCGTTTGTGCCAACCGCATTTACGTGCAGGCCGGTGTCTACGATTCCTTTGCCGCCAAGCTGCGCGACAAAGTAGCGACTTTGCCCACTGGTAATGGCTTTGACGAAGGTATCATATTTGGTCCGCTGATCGATCAGGCGGCAGTCGACAAGGTTGCTGAGCACATCGCTGATGCGACCTCGAAAGGTGCCGAAGTCACTCTGGGCGGCAAGTCGCACGATCTGGGTGGCACATTCTTTGAGCCAACCATTTTGACCGGTGTTACTTCGGAGATGGCGGTCGCGACCGAAGAGACGTTTGGCCCGGTCGCACCCCTTTTTAAGTTCAACACCGAAAGCGAAGTCGTCGCTGCGGCAAATAACACCGAGTTCGGCCTTGCCTCATATTTCTATTCCCGCGACCTGGCTCGCGTTTGGCGAGTTTCCGAGAAGCTGGAATATGGCATGGTCGGAATCAACACCGGCCTGATCTCGACTGCGGAAGCTCCGTTTGGCGGGGTTAAGATGTCTGGTCTGGGCCGTGAAGGCTCGCGCCATGGGCTGGATGACTTCATGGAACTCAAATACCTGTGCATGGGCGGCATCGACACCGCCGAGGAGGCTTAATGCGCTTTGCTACTTTTACCACCGAAGGGGATACCTTTTTTGGCGCGATTACCGATGATGGTGCGATTGCCCTGAACGGTGATTTCCCCGAGTTTTCCAGCCTGTATGAGGTCATCGCTGCGGGTGAGTTTAGCCGGTTGGCTGCGGCGGCCGAGGGTAAGCCTGTGACCCATTCCGATTTCACCTATGAAATGGTGATGCCGGATGCACGTCGCATTCTGTGCGTCGGCGTGAACTTTCCGGACAGAAATGCGGAATACAAGGATGGCAGCGCGCAACCGGAATATATGTCGCTGTTCCCCCGCTTTGCCAGCGGTTTTACCGGCCACAACCGCCCGCTGATCCGTCCGCCGGAAAACCACACGCTGGACTACGAGGGCGAAGTGGCCATTGTAATCGGCAAGGCGGGTCGCCGGATATCGCAGGACGAAGCCTATGAGCACATCGCCGCGTTGACGCTGTGCAACGAAGGCACGATCCGCGATTGGGTGCGCCATGCCAAGTTCAACGTAACTCAGGGCAAGAACTGGGATAATTCAGGGTCGATCGGCCCTTGGCTGGTGCCCTTCACCGACCCGGCGCAATTGGATGACGCCCGCATTCAAACCCGCGTCAATGGTGAGTTGCGTCAGGACGACACCCTCGACCGCATGATGTTCCCGATCCGGCGCGAGATCGAGTATATCTCGACCTTCATGACCCTGAAACCGGGTGACATTATCGTAACCGGCACCCCCACCGGTGCGGGCGCGCGCTTTGACCCGCCAAAATATCTTGCACCGGGTGACGTGGTCGAGGTTTCTGTCGAAGGTATCGGCACCCTGCGCAACACAGTCGAGGATGAGAAGGCATGACACCCGAAGAGCATGCCCGCGCAGCAGCCGACCTGCTTCAGGCCGAACGCACCGGCGACCAGATCGGTCTGCTGAGCCTGCGCCACCCCCAGATGGGTATGGACGACGCTTATGAGGTGCAGAACGCCATCTATCGCCAGAAGCTGGCCGAGGGGCGCAAGGTCATCGGGTGGAAAATCGGTCTGACATCGAAAGCGATGCAATATGCGCTGAACATCGATATTCCCGACAGCGGCATCCTGTTTGATGATATGGCGTTTGAAAACGGTGGTATGGTCCCTGCGGGCCGGTTCATCCAGCCCCGGATCGAGGCTGAAATCGCCTTTATCATGAAATCCGCAGTCGGTGGCGAGAATGTCAGCCGCGACGACATCGTATCCGCCACGGACTACGTCTCACCGGCGATTGAAATTCTGGACACACGTATTCAGCGTCAGGACCCCGAGACCGGCAAGGCCAGAACCGTCTTTGACACGATCAGCGACAATGCCGCCAATGCAGGGATTGTGCTGGGTACAGAGCGCCACGCGATTGACGAATTCGACCTGCGCTGGGTTGGTGCCTTGACCTTCCGCAACGGTGAGATTGAGGAAACCGGCCTTGGGGCCGGCGTATTGAATGATCCTGTTGAAAGTGTTGTCTGGCTGGCCCGGCGTATGGCGCAATACGGACAAAGTATTGAACCCGGACAAGTGATCCTGTCGGGCAGCTTCATTCGCCCCGTCGAATGCCCGCCAAGCACAGAAATTCACGCCGATTTCGGACCCTTCGGCTCGGTCGATATCAAATTTGATTGAAGGAGCACCTTAATGCCCGCGCCAACAAACCCCTTCAAGGCCGCACTGAAAGCCGGAAAACCCCAGATCGGATGTTGGATTGGGATGGCCAATGCATATGCCGCCGAAATCGCCGCCACATCCAGATTTGACTGGCTGCTTGTTGACGGGGAACATGCCCCGAACGATCTGCGGTCTATCCTTGAGCAAGTGAGGGTCATCGAAGGCACAGGTAGCCAACCGGTAGCGCGCCTGCCAATTGGCGAGACCTGGATGATCAAGCAATATCTCGATGCTGGCGTCCAAAGCGTATTGGTGCCAATGGTTGAAAGCGGCGATCAAGCGCGGGAATTGGTGCGCGCGGTGCAATATCCACCACATGGAGTTCGAGGCGTTGGGTCTGCTCTGGCGCGTGCTTCGCGTTTCGCGGCGATCCCGGATTACCTGACAACGGCAGGCGACCAGATTTGCCTGTTGGTTCAGGTGGAAAACCGCCTTGGCCTGGATGCACTGGATGACATTCTGACGACAGATGTCGACGGCGTATATATCGGTCCGTCAGATTTGGCCGCGGATATGGGGCACATCGGCAATGCTGGCCACCCCGACGTGGTCGAAGCGGTTTTGGACGCGTTGTCAAGGATCGTGGCAGCGGGCAAGGCAGCGGGCATCCTAACGTTGGACCCCGTGATGCAGCGCAAGTGTCTGGATCTTGGGGTTACGTTCCTGGCCACGAATATCGACGTAACACTTTTTGCCAAGTCTATGCGCGGGGCGGCCGAAACTGCGTTGGAAATGTTGCCAGACCAGTGCGCGTCTGGAAATGCGCGAACAGAAATGGCCAGCAAGTATCTTCAGCAGTTATGCAAGCACTGGTCCCACAAAGGGCAAGTCGAATTTGGCGCAACTGAAGGAAACGTTTCGTTTGAAAACCGGCGCGCGGTTGCGATGAAAGCGACGGACGAAGGGCTGGAAATAGTTGCTTCAGTCGGCCCACGTGAGGATTTGAACTTTTGGATGGGTGTTATAGAGGACCACCTGAAACGCTTTGCGTTTCGCGAGGAGTTCGAGGTTGTTTGGAATGCATAGCGCTGGAATGCAAGGGCAACCGAGCGCGCCCGGGACTTTCGGACACCGCCGCAGGCTACGATTTGTAGTCTGCGGGTATTCGACAAGATCCTGCACCGGATTCTGACTCGGGTAAAACAAGCCGCAACTGCGGATTTTCCAAACCTAAAGCGGCATCAACCTCGATAGACGTTGTGACAGTGGAAACAGACAGGCTTGCAACGAGTGATAGATGTCCGGCTTGCCGTCAAAGATGGATGTCACAACAGCCCCTGCCCCATCTACTGCTGGATACCAGCCGCCATGCTGATGATCGACAAATGTTTCATTCGCATAGGTCCAGAGCTTTCTGTACCACTCCTCGTCTTCTGGCCTTCTGTCAAGCACGATCAGAGCGGCAACCGCCCCGATGGCTTCGGTGATGGGCCACCAGAACCGCGAAGCGTTGGCAACGCGGCCATCAAAATCAAGTGTGTAGGCCAACCCGCCATCAGGCAGCCACGCATCTTTCAAAGCCTGCGCAATCAGGTGGCGCGCCGTGTTCGGAGTATTAGGGCTCGTTCGGCCTGACAAATCCCAATGCTGAAGCTGAAGCCGACCCAATTCGAACGAATGCCCCGGCGTTGTTCCGGAAGGCCTGAACATCGGATCGCCCGCATAATCTCGGTTAATTTGCCAATCAGACGAATAGTGTTCGGGAAGCCGCCAGTTTTCACCGGGTGCAATTTTGCCAATGAAAAAGTCCAGAATGCGACCGGCGCGGGACAGGTAGGTTTCGTCCCCTGTTGCCTCAAAGGCAGCCAGCATCGCCTCAACGCCGTGCATATTGGCATTCATTCCACGATATGCGGAAAACGGCGTCCAATCCCTGTTCCATTCATCGCGAAACAGGCCCGCTTCTTCGTCCCAGAAGTGTTTTTCCAGAACATTTCGGACATCTGTCATTAGTTTGTCTGCATCCGGGTGACCCGCCATTTTCGCACTTGCCGAGGCAAGAAGGACAAAGACGTGCCCATAAGCAAGCTTGCGGTCATCCTTGATCTGATCCCCTTCCAGCGCCCAAAGATATCCGCCGTGGTCGCGATCTCGGTGATGGCTTTCAAGAAATGCCATACCGTGATCAATGATCCGTTCAGCACCTTGAAAACCAGACAGATGTCCTAATGCATAAGAATGAATCAACCGGGTTGTCGTGTGCAGCTCCTGCAGCTTGCCGGGCAGCGGGCGACCATCGTGACCAAGTGTATAGAACCCGGGCTCATCCCGGCAACTCGCGCTGAAGAACGTAAGTTGCCGCTTGGCCTGGTTCATCAACCAATCGCGGTGTCTTGGCGTTTCAATCCAAAACCCGGTCTCGGACTGTGACCCCGGAAGCAATAACTGATTGTCGTTCATCTAAATATCCCGCGGATGGAGTCCTGTCGTGCGCGACTTGGCCCGATCTTCCAAATTGCCCATCATCTCAGCAAGCCCGTCGCAACGCTGTACCATCCGAGGCAAACAGATGTGCATTCTGTGCTTGAATGCGCAAACCGAGGCGATCCCCGGATTTCACGGGGATATTGCCATGCTTGCGCACCATCATGGGGCCGATCCCCTCGGCATTGACGTAGATGTTCGTGTCCGACCCCAGATGTTCAACAACATCCGCAACGGCCGACAGATCACCGGCACCGTTGTCCACGACATCGATGTGTTCCGGCCTTACACCCAGTTCTTTGGCCTGAGCGGTAAGGGGTTGATCGAGGATTTTTATTTCAACCCCATTCCCGACATTCACACCAGTTTCAGTTCCCAATACAGGCACAACATTCATGGTGGGTGAGCCGATAAACTGCGCAACAAACTTGTTGGCCGGTCTTTCATAAAGCTCAAGCGGGCTGCCGACTTGCTGGATGTCGCCTGCGTTCAGAACAACGATCCGATCTGCCAGCGTCAACGCTTCGACCTGATCATGGGTCACATAGATCATGGTCGCGCTGAGCTTTTGATGCAGCCGCGCAATCTCCAGCCGCATCTCGACACGCAAAGCGGCGTCAAGGTTTGACAATGGCTCGTCAAACAGAAATGCGCGCGGGTCTCGGATGATGGCCCGTCCCATAGCAACCCGCTGACGTTGACCACCTGAAAGGGCTTTGGGCAAGCGATCCGTCAATTTGGTCAATCCCAGCGTCTCTGCCGCCTGGGCGACCTTTGATATGCGTTCAGCCACCGGAGCTTTGCGGATTTCCATTGAGAAACCCATGTTTCGCGCGACATCCATATGCGGATAGAGAGCGTAGGATTGGAACACCATCGCGATGTCCCGGTCCCTTGGTCTCACATCGTTCATACGCTCGCCATCGATCAGAAAGTCGCCGCTTGATATCGGTTCAAGACCAGCAACCATGCGCAGCAAAGTGGATTTGCCGCAGCCTGACGGGCCGACCAGAACGATGAACTCACCATCCTGAATTTCAAGGTTGATGTTGCGCAGGACCTCGACGGATCCATAGCGTTTTGCAACGTCACGAAGTTCGATACGTGCCATGATCTGGCCTCCTATCCTTTGACCGCGCCGGACGTGAGGCCCTGCACGAGATAGCGTTGAATGAAGATGAAGAAGAGGCAACTTGGGATCAGCGCCAGCACGCCGGCTGCCATCATTTGCCCCCAATCGACCGAGAATTTGGAAACAAACGTCAACAAGCCAACCGGGAATGTCATCGCGTCGTTCTTCGAGATCAGCATCAACGCAAACAACAGCTCGGACCACGCGGCAGTAAAGACAAACCCAAGCGTCGCCCCTAACCCGGGCAATGTCAGCGGGAACACCACTTTGCGCAGCGCCTGAAACCGTGTACAGCCATCCATCATCGCCGCATCTTCCAGATCTTTGGGTATGCCATCAAAAAATGACTGCATCAGGAATGTTGCAAAGGGGATGTTGAACGCAGTGTAGACCACGATAAGGCTTGTCAGCGAATTCAGCAGCCCCAGGTCCGCGATGATCTTGTAGATGGGTGCGATGATCATCAGCAGGGGGAACATCTGGGTGACTAGCATCAAGGCGATGATGATGCGTTTGCCCGCAAAAACGAAGCGGGAAAAGGCATAACCCGCCCCAGCCGCGAACAAGGTCGTAAAGAACGCCGCGCCCAGCGACACCACAAGAGAGTTCCGGAAATAGGCCACAAAATCGGTCTGAAAGATAACCGTTTTGAAGTTTGAAAAGGTCACCTCGCTTGGAAACAGGCGGGTGCCCTCTGAAAAGATCAGTGCGTCCGGCGTCAACCCGATCTTGAGCAACCAATAAAGCGGGAACAACGCAAAGATCAGATAGAACGCAAGTGCCGCGTATTTACCCACAACCAGCAGGGGGTTGGGTTTCCTGACAGCTGACATGGTCAACTCCTCAAATCTTGACCAGCTTCTTGCGAAGCCAGAGCAGGATAACGGCGTAAATCAGAAGGATCAGCAACAGCGCCACAGCAATGGTTGACGCGTAGCCGAAGTCCAATTTGCGAAAAGCGGTGGTGAATATGTAGGTCGACAGGATTTGCGTCGAATTGGCAGGCCCGCCGCCGGTCATCACATAGATCAGGTCGGCGAAATTGGCGATCCAGATCGTCCTCAGCATCACGGTGATCGCGATCATCGGAGCAAGAAACGGCAACGTGATCTTGGTGAAGGTCTGCCAGGGGGTCGCGCCATCGACTTCTGCGGCCTCATAAAGCTCATCGGGTATTGATTGCAAAGCCGCCAGCAGCGTGATCGCAAAGAACGGCACGCCAAACCAGATATTTGCTGTGATCGGACCCCACATGGCAAGCTTGGGGTCGCCAAGGATATTGTAGGGCTCTGACAGAATGCCAAGCGCGGCCAGCCAATGCGGCAGCGGGCCGATGACAGGGTTAAAAAGCCACGCCCAAGTCAGCGCGGAAAGGAAGGTCGGGACAGCCCAGGGTAGGAAAACAAGCGCCTGAAAAAGTTTCTTTCCAAAGAACTGCGTGTTCAAAAGCATGGCAAGGCCAAGGCCAAGCAGAAACTGGAATGTTATCGACCAAAAGGTCCAGAACAGCGTGTTCTCCATCGCGATCCAGAACTTGCGGTCTCGCCACAGGTCAACGTAGTTTTCAAACCCGATCCAACCAGAAGCAAAAGGCTTTAACAGCTCAATGGATTGGAACGAATATGAGATTCCGATGATTAGCGGAACCATGATCACCGCACCGATCAAAAGAATTGCGGGCGACAAATAGAAAAAAGGCTCGACCATGTATTGCAGGTAGAGCGAGCGTCGTGCCCGGGTTTCCCCGGGCCTGACAGTTTTCTGAGTACGCGAAATCACTGTTTTGCCTTCCACTTGGCATGCTCGTCGGTGAGGAACTCTGCCCACTCATCCGCGACGTCCTGCGCGCTGCGCTGCCCCAACAGGGCTTCCTGACTGGTTTCCAGCAGAAGTGTGCTGCCGAAGTAGCCCCACTGCTCCAGGTTGGTTGGCATTGTTGTCGGCACATATTGCTCACCGTTCAGTTCTTCGAACCAGCCTTTGAATTGCTCGGTCTGGAAATGAGGATCCTGGTCGGCGCCTTTGTGGATCGGAATGACGCCAACACGCTTTGCCCACGTGGCGTTGGCTTCGGGCGTCGACAGGGCTGCGACCAGATCAAAGGCTTCGGCTTCATGTTCAGTTGCACTGAAGATCGACCAGCCTGCGAACCCAATGGTCGGGAAAGCTTTGCCCGAAGGCCCAACAGGCATCGGAATGACCGCGAAATCTTCGGCAGGCATCCGCTCGGCAATAGCGATCAGTGCGTCCGGGTCCTGATCGAGGAATGCACAGGTGCCGGAATAGAAACCAGCCACAATCTCGTTAAAGCCCCAACTGACGGCATCCTTGGGCGCATATCCGTTCTGATACATGTCGATCATGAACTGGATGCCTTCGACCGAGCCGGGCTCGTTGATGCGGCTGGTGCCGTCTTCTGTGAAAAACTCGTTGGTGCCGTTCATGGCTGCGGCGAACATGATCCAGCCATTTGTTCCACCGGGACCACCGCGCAGACAGTATCCGTACTTGCCTTCAAGCTCGGACACCGCGGCAGAGGCAGCCTTGAACTCCTCCATCGTAGTCGGAGGGGTGTCGATACCGGCTTCGGCCAGCAGTTTTTTGTTGTAGAACATCGCCCGCAGGTAGAAGCCGTACGGGATCATATAGAGATCACCCGCCTGGCTGCCCATGGCAACGGTCTTGTCTGTCAGCGTTGCCCCGTGTTCCCATCCAGCGACATGGTCCTTGAGACTGACCAGCTGGTCGGACCCGGCATAAAGAGCCTGCCAGGTATCAGGCATTTCAACCACATCCGGGATGTCGCCACCTGCCACCATTGTCGCCAGCTTTTCGAACGCGTTGCCCCACGGCAGCGATACAATCTCGACAGTGACGTCGGGATTATTGGCTTCAAATTCATCAACCAGCCCCTGAAGCACCTCTGTACGCTCGGGGCTCGTAATAACCTCGACCAGTTTCAGTGTGGTCTCGGCATAAGATGCCGAACCCATGAACACGGCCGCAGCCGTCATTCCTGATAGTAGTTTTTTCATGTTTTCCTCCTGTTGATTTTATTGAGCGAACAGTTCTAAGCCGTGCTTTCGGCGAGAGCCGAAGCAAAATCGGCCCACAAGTCTTCTGCCGACTCGAGCCCCAAACTCAGGCGCACCAGATTGGGTGAGACCCCAAATTTCTGCATTGAGTTCTGTTCGCCAGCCTGAGCAAGCCCAACGCGTGCAGGCAGGATCAGACTTTCGAAGCCGCCCCAGCTCACGCCGAGGCGGAATAGGTTCAAAGCATCAGAAAACTTTGCGATGTCGACACTGTCATCAAACTCAACCGACATAAGTCCGGACCGCCCCGTCAACCCGGGAACGTCGTTGGCCCCGGGTGAGTTGACTCGCCTCACCTGCGGAACAGTGGCCAGGTGATCGACGAAGATGTTGGCAGTCGCCTGATGCTGCATCATGCGCGCATGCAAAGTACGCAGGCCGCGCGTCAACAGGAACGCTTCAAAAGGTGCCAGTTTAGCACCAAGCAAAGGAAGTGTCAGATCACGGATGCGGGCGATATGGTTTTTGGAGGCAACCGCCACGCCCGCAACCGTGTCCGAGTGCCCCGAGATATATTTCGAGGCTGAGTGGATGACGATATCGATGCCCAGTGTGAGGGGGCGTTGGAATACCGGGCTTGCCCATGAATTATCGATCATCGTCAGCACATTGTGGCGTCTGGCATGCTCTGCGACGCGGCGCAGATCCATCGCCTCAAAAACGACGGAACCGGGACTCTCCAGATAGGCAAGCGTTACATCGGCAAGCAGTTCGGGGTCGTTTTCGAAACGCTCCGGCGCGTGATAGTCGATATGCACCCCGAACGGGCGCAGGATGCGCTCCATAAACCGGAATGTGTCCGGATAGACATGTTCGACGCAGGCAATCCGGTCACCGGGTTTGACAAATGCCAGCAGCGTCGAAGATATTGCGGCCATCCCGGAAGCAAATGCAACGGCTGTCTGACCTTGTTCGGCTTCAGCCATGAGCGTTTCAAACGCGGCGACGGTCGGGTTTTCCACGCGCGTGTAGATGGCTGTTTCTGATCTTCCCGCCATCCGGTCTTCAAAACTCTGATAATTGTCGAAAGTGAATAGTGAGGTTTGAACAATAGGCGGCGTGACCGAACCTGCCGCGTCCGGGAAGATTGCTGCAAGACGCGTTGCAAGGTCTTTGTAATCAGACATTCTGACTTTCCATGATTTCCAGGACTTCTGCTTCGACCATGTCCATGATCTCGCCGACAATCCTTGCGGCTTCTTCTGCTCTGCCAGCGACGACTGCTTCGGCAAGTTGCGTGTGCATTGGAATTGAGGCCTGACCCAAGTGCGGTTGGCCGAATGGTGCTTCGTATACTTCGTTAAAGGCTTCTTGAATCTGCCGGATTAGCTGCCCGAACAATGGGTTTCCGCACGCTTCGTGCAGTGAAGCGTGAAACCGGTAGTCTGCCTGACGCCAGTCCTCACCGGCAGAATGAACAGCTATGAGTTCTGCAACGCGGGCCGAAATCAAAAGCCGCTGCGCGTCTGAGCAATTCAGTGCTGCCAACCTTGCTGCCTCAATTTCCAGTGGCCGACGCACGGCGTGCGTCCGCAAAAGGCTTTCGGCTTCGAGCTTCAGCGTGAATGGAAGGTGGATCGTGTTGGCAGATACCTCGGCCGCCAATCGCGTCCCGGCTTTCTTGTTCCGCACAACGATGCCCATGTTCTGCCAGCTTGTCAGGGCCTCGCGAACCTTCGCCCTTCCGATCCCAAGCTGATTTGCGATTTCGATCTCTGGCGGCAGGCGATCGCCTACTTTCAAACCTTCCAGTTCGATCATTCCAGAGAGAGCATCCAGAACGTCCCGGCCGCTGCTGCCAGCCGGTAGCACCTTCAAGGTGTTGCCGACACTCTCAGCTTTTTCTTTTGGGGGCGTTCTTTTGACCACGCGCGGCTTCTCCGATTCGTATTTCATTCACTTTTACATTTAATGTAGGACAAAATAAACAATAATGTCCGACATTAAAAAACGCTTGTCATCCTTACAGTTGAAGTCGAAAAATCCGGTCTCGGTCATTTCGCGGCGGGATCAATGCAACCATAATCGCCTGCGGCTTGTTGGCGGGCTGCGGTCTTCGCGCGTCCGTCTATTTGCTGTATTCCGCCCGATTTGCCGTAATCCTGAAACGCCCGCCCAGCGGCGCCTGTAATTGCCGTTAGATTTTTGTCAGCTACGGCTGAATAGTGCTTCTTTACGCTAGGGACCCGCGGTTTCTTGCCCAAAAAAAGATGTGCAAACTTGGCAAGGCTGATCTAACTTTTTAAATGCGGGGGCGCATCTCCGGATAATATGGATTTAAAACATTGAAACCTGAACACCGCGTATCTGCGGCCCCCCGGCATGAACTGCGCAATGTGCGCAATCAGGGGATCGCGTTCCTTGCTTTGGCGTTCTTGTTCAGCATTTTTGTGAACCTGCTTATGCTGACTGGCCCATTGTTCATGTTGCAGGTGTATGACCGGGTATTGGGCTCGCGTGCAGTGGAAACACTGACAGCGCTGTTTTTGTTGGTGGCGTTGCTTTATGCGCTGATGGCGATGCTGGATTTTGCCCGCGGACGCATCGTGGCCCGGTTCGGCGCACGGTTCCAGTCACAGTTGGATGAGCGCGTCTTCGAAGCAACGCTGCGGCGTTCACTTTTGCCGCAAATACGATCTGCCCCGGCAACGGCCTTGCGTGATTTGGAATCCATTCGAAACCTGTGCTCATCCCCCGTTCTGCTGGCGGTGATGGATATTCCATGGACGCCTGTTTTTCTGGGTGCGATTTTCCTGTTTCATCCCTTGCTGGGCTGGCTGGCCGTGGCAAGCGGTGTTCTGCTTGTCGTGATTGCACTGCTCAATCAGGCTCTGACCAGCAGAAAAGTCGCTGAAGCACAAACTGCAGCAGCGCGGGCAAACGCCTTTGCGGAACATGCGAGACAAGCGGCAGAGGTTGTGCGCTCACAGGGTATGCAGGCGGACGTGACAAAGCGGTGGTTGGACCAGCGTTCGAATGCCTTGCGCCAAACCATTTCGGCCAGCGACTGGACAGGCAGTTTTACGTCTTTGACCAAGTCGTTACGACTGTTTCTTCAATCTGCAATGCTTGCCTTGGGCGCGTGGCTGGTTTTGCAAAACGAAATGACACCGGGCGCGATGATCGCGGGTTCAATCCTTTTGGGTCGAGCCCTCGCCCCGGTCGAACAAGCGGTCGGCCAATGGGGCATGATCGAACGTGCGCGAACGGCCTGGACTTCCCTAAGCCGGTTTTTGGATCAGACCCCGCCCGAAGAGCAGCGGATTCGCTTGCCCATCCCGAAGGCACAGTTGGAAGCCAAATCGCTGACTGTCATTCCCCCCGGGGCAACAACGCCAACGTTGCGGAACGTGAATCTGAAGTTGCAACCGGGCAAGGCGCTGGGTGTCATCGGCAAAAGCGGATCGGGAAAGACGACACTGGCCAAGGCGTTGCTGGGGCTTTGGAATCCGGCAGCCGGTGAAATTCGGCTGGGTGGTGCCACTCTGGATCAATATGACTCCAACGATCTGGGCAGCCATATCGGATATTTGCCGCAGCAGGTTACCCTGTTTAACGGGACTGTGGCCGAGAACATCGCCCGGATGTCAGAAAACCCGGATTCCGAAGCAGTGGTGGCCGCAGCCAAGAAAGCCAATGCGCACGACCTGATCCTGTCTTTGGAAAAGGGTTATGGTACCTTCCTTGAAGGCAATGACAGCCAGTTGTCAGGCGGGCAGAAACAGCGCATCGCGCTGGCCCGCGCCCTCTATGGCGACCCTGTTCTGCTTATTCTCGACGAACCAAACTCGGCACTGGACGCGGATGGCACCGAAGCCTTGAACGCAGCCGTGAGGGGGCTCAAGGCGGCCGGCAAAGCCGCGATCATCATGACACACCGCCCGCAGGCCATTTCGGAATGTGACGATCTGGCCGTTGTCGAAAAAGGACAAGTGGTCAGGTTCGGCAGCCGTGACGAGGTTCTCAGCGCAATGGTGCAGAATGCCGGCGCGATTAAGCGCAAGCTTAGCCCCGTAGGTGAATAATGGCAAAAAAGACGACCAAGAAGCAGGCGCAGGCCTGGAGTATGAAAATTCCTGCCTTGGTGGGATTCGCCGCACTTGCCATTTTGGTTGGCGGATTGGGTCTTTGGGCAGTGAAGACGCGCCTCGCAGGTGCGATCGTATCCTCAGGAGTGATCGAGGTACAAAGCAACCGTCAGGTGGTCGAACACCCTGATGGCGGCGTTGTTGGCGAAATATTTGTACGCGATGGTGATGTGGTCGCCTCGGGCGAGATGCTGTTGCGGCTGGATGATACTTTCCTATCGTCCGAACAGACGATTGTGGAAGCGCAGCTTTTTGAGCTTCTGACACGGCGTGTCCGGCTTCAGGCCGAACGCGACGGGCTTTCGTCGCAAGAGTTGGCGGCGCGGTTGCACGAGGTTCAGACGGAATACAGCATTGATCTGGACCTGATCGAAGGTCAGCAAAACCTGTTCGACGCCCGGGTGGAAACCCTATCCAAACAGCAAGAACAGCTGAACAAGCAGCTGGTTCAGATCGAGAGTGAGATTGAAGGCACGCAGGCCCAACTCGTTTCGCTGCGCCGTCAGGTTGAATTGATCGAGGATGAGCTGGAAGACCAGCAAAGCCTGTTGAAACGTGGATTGACACAAACCAGTCGTGTACTGGCCCTGCAACGGGAAGAAGCCAGCCTGACAGGTGAAATAGGCCGACTGGAAGCTGCTGTCGCCCGCCTCAAAGGGCAGATCGCTTCAACCGAGATCCAGATCGTTGAACTGTCTGCAACCCGCCGGGAAGAGGCAATTACCACGTTGCGGGACGTACAGGCGCAAGTTGCTGAACTATCGGAACGCCGACTGTCCCTGTCCGAGCGGCTGACACGATTGGACATCCGCGCACCGGTCAGCGGAACAGTATATGGAAGTCAGGTCTTTGCCCTTCAGTCTGTCGTTCAGCCGGGTGAACCCATGATGTATGTTGTTCCACAGGATACGCCATTGCTTGTCGCCGCGCGCGTTGACGCGATCCATGTGGATCAGCTGCATGTGGGTCAACCTGTCGCCCTGCGGTTTCCGGCCTTCAATCAGCGTGAAACGCCTGAATTGGACGGGCAGGTCAAAAACGTGTCAGCCGATACATTCACGGATGAAAAGTCCGGCTTTACATTCTACCGCGCCGAAGTGGTTATGAATGATGGCGAGCTGGACCGTCTCAACGGTCAGGAGCTTTTGCCGGGTATGCCTGTTGAGACACTGATCAAAACCGATGAACGCACCCCGTTGTCCTATCTGGTCAAGCCGATGGCCGATTACTTCAATCGTGCATTTAGGGAATGACGGCAGGGCTATCTCTGGATAACTGCACTTTCCCATTCGGCCAGAAAACGGCGGCGTTTTAATCTGTCCAAAAACGTCATCAGCGCTGGATCAAGCCCTATCGTTTCACGTTCTTCGTCCGTGTCAAAAGGTGCCAAAGGCGGGAGGGTGTGGCCACCACCTGACTGCGTGGATTGCTTTGATACAAGGTGACGAACAAAAGACGCGGCAAATTCGGGTACGGGTGTACCTTCAAGAACCATCACCGTGCGCATCATGGTCGTCTGAAAATCCGACGGCAGGATAACCTCAAGCGTATCCTTGTGCCCGGCGCGCGCATCCGCATAGCTGCCAAGTACATTATAGGCTACGGCGATCTCACCTTTGACAAGATCATCAATCATGTCGCCGGAACAGCAGTACAGACGCACATCCAACCCGCCCATGACTTCCATCAGACGCCAGAACGTTTCTGACGCACGGGCATCCTGCGTCGCAAACAGATACCCTAGACCGGACTGACGGATGTCATAAGTTCCCACCCGGCCCCGAAAACTGTCCGGTCGCATTCGAAGGGCTTCAATCAATTGCTGTCGGGTCTCTGGGACAGGCGCATCGGAAAAGGCGGCACGGTTAATCACGATGGTCGCGGGCTCGAACGTGAAGGCGAAAAGACTGCGATGCCACTGCGCCCAGGACGGCAGGGATATGTCATCTATCACGCGTCCATAACCGTCATTGGCCAGTTTCAGTTGCAGGTCCATGGCGCTGGAAATGACAATATCGAAATCTTCCGGTGCGGTGCGCACGATCCGATCGATGTCGGCAGTACCCGTCACCAAATACTCGACAGAAACGTCAGGGTTTTCCTTGATAAAGCTGGAAATCATAGGCTCAAACAAAAACGTATCGGTGCTTGAGATGACCCGAATATGAGCCTCGTCTGCTTCGGCGTTGAATACTTGCCGATCCTCCCAGACTTGCGCCAGTGTGACGGCAGGAATCCAAAGGATGACTAAAGCGATAATGTAACGCATGCGCCACCTCCCTGCCTGTTGGACAAGTCAAGCGCTCCACCATGCGCTGTTGCAACGTCCTGCGCGATGGTCAGGCCCAAACCGGACCCAATGGTACCACTTGCGTTCTTACCCCGTTCAAACCGACGCGTGAGAGTGTCAATTTCGTTTAAGGGAAACCCCGGGCCACGGTCTTTTACCCGGATTTGAGCCCGTGGCTCCGACGTGACTTCGATGCGAACAGAACTGTCGGCCGGAGCATATTTAAGTGCGTTGTCAATCATGTTGCGCACGGCGTTTTGAATGAGGATGGGGTCACCTGAATACATGACCTGTGGGTCGCCACAAAGCGACAACGACAAGTCCTTCATCTCGGCAATTGGTGTCAGGCGTTGCACAAGGTCACTGACCAAAGCGTTCAGGTCAATGTCTTCCCGCTCAAGATGGTCAGCCCGGAACGTGATCATCGCATGATCCAACAGCTGTCCTGCTGCACGAGAGCTTTCGTCAATGGCACGCACCATCGAGCGCAGCGCCTCGCGGTTTTCTTCTTTTTCAACCCTTTGTAAAGTGGCGTCAGCATAGGACCTGACCGTAGCAAGAGGGGTGCGAACACGGTGGGCCGCCTCGGCAATAAAGTCTTCTGACTGGCTGAGTGACTGATCAAGCCGACCCATCAATGAGTTCAGCGAAGCAACCAAGGGGGCCATTTCGCGGGGTACCGGCTTTTTGAACGGGCTCAGATCCTGCGGCCCACGGCGGGTGACAGAGGTTGTCAATCTATTCAACTGCCCGATGGTCGAGGACGTCGCCCAGAAGGAAAGAGCGGCAGCAAGGGCAAAGAACCCTACGCCCAGAATCGCTGCATTGCGCGAAATCTGGTCCAGAGTTTCGGCCAACGCGTCTTGTGTCTGCCCCAGCGCGACCACCAGTTCGGTTTGCTTATCCAATCCCACCAAAGTCCGGCTGGCGCTGACCTGACGAATGGTTTCACCGCGAATCTGACTGGAACTGAAAAGCGACTTTCCGTCACGCGGTCCAATGGTCGGTGGAAAATCCTCGTATCCGGAAAGAAACGTGCCGTCCTGAAAAATAGAATAGAAGATCCGGTCGTCCGCAGGGGTGCTTAGCATCGCGAAGGCGGCATATGGGATATCGACCTCCAGCTCCCCTTCCCGCAAAGCGGCCGCATCGAGGATTGAGGCCACTGATGCACCAAGTATGTTGTCTTGCCCCTGTTGCGCGACCTGCGCAGCATAGTTTCGGACTGCGACAAACAGCAGGAACGCAAGTATGGCCGCGCCGCCGATCAGTGTCAGAACCAGCCTGTTCCGCAGCGATCCTGACACATTGGGATCAGGAGGCATGGTCAAGTCTGTATCCCAGCCCACGAAGCGTGGTGATCTTCAGGTCCGAGGGTTCCAGATGCTTGCGCAAACGGCCCACATAAACTTCGATCGCGTTATCAGAGACATCATCATCATAAGAAAACAGCCGGTCCGTTAGTTTTTGTTTCGAAAAAACCTGACCAGGTGCGCTGATGAACAATTCCAGCAGGCGCAGTTCACGATTGCGCAGCGACACGGTCTCGTCACCCACGGTCAGATGGCCAGCCAGGGGATCGAATACGATGCCGCCGACTTCTATCGTTGTCTTCGTATTCCCGGATTTACGACGCAGAACTGCGCGGCAGCGCGCTTCAAGCTCGGCATGATCAAACGGTTTGGTGACATAATCGTCAGCACCAAGATCAAGCGAGCCGATTCGATCCGAAACCTGACTGCGGGCCGTCAAAACGATCACCGGCGTGTCCAAATGGCTCGCGCGATGCCGCTTGAGGAAATCGCGACCGTCCCCATCCGGCAGCATGATATCCAGCAGGATCAGATCGTATTCCTGAGTTTCAACGAAGGCAGTAGCATCACCTAATGTAGACGCGTTATCAACCACATGCCCGTCTAACCTCATGCGGGAACTGATTGCGTTTGCGAGGTCTAGATTGTCTTCGACAAGCAGAAATTTCATCGGGCTTTTATACTATTCTCGCGCGTGACAGGTTGATGTCAGGTTGGTGTGTTTTTGTTCTTCCCAATCTGAGCCGCCATGCGGCCCGTTGTCAAATGGGAGGACATCATGACAACATTCGCACTGGGCCGTCGCGCCCTTATCGCAGCTGTAGCTGCAGTAGGTCTTGCAGGACCTGTTCTGGCTGAAGACCAGGTAGTGGACAGCATCCACTTTCTGATCCCCGGCGGCGCCGGTGGTGGTTGGGACGGTACCGCCCGCGGCACCGGCGAAGCGCTGACGAACGCCGGTCTTGTGGGCACCGCGTCTTATGAAAACATGTCAGGCGGTGGTGGCGGCAAAGCCATCGGCTATCTGATTGAAAACGCCGACAGCAACCACGGGACATTGATGGTAAACTCCACGCCAATCGTGATCCGTTCGTTGACTGGCGTGTTCCCTCACAACTTCCGCGACCTGACGCTGGTGTCGGGTACGATCGGTGATTACGCAGCCATTGTTGTCGGCAAAGACAGCCCCATCAACTCTATGGGTGATCTGCTTGCTGCCTTCGACGCAGACCCGGGCAACACGGCCATCGGCGGTGGCTCGGTTCCTGGTGGTATGGACCACCTGGTCGCAGCCATGGTGATGGAAGCGGCCGGAAAAGATGCGCTTGGCGTGAAGTACATTCCATATGATGCGGGTGGCAAAGCCATGGCTGCCCTTCTGTCCGGTGAGATCGCAGCGCTGTCTACAGGTTTCTCTGAAGCCGTCGATCTGGCCAACGCAGGTGAAGTCAAAATCATCGGCGTCACATCGGCAGATCGCGTAGATGCCGCCCCAGACGCGATGACCATGAAAGAACAGGGCATCGACACCACCTTTGTGAACTGGCGTGGCTTCTTTGCGGCCCCGGGTCTGCCCGAGGACAAGCTTGCAGCCTACCAGGCCGCGATTGCCAAGATGTACGACACCCCGGAATGGGAAGAGGTTCGTGCACGCAACGGTTGGGTGAACATCCACAACTCGGGCGATGATTTCCGGTCATTTCTTGAGCAGCAGGAACAACAGATCGGTGATCTGATGAAGAAGCTGGGCTTCCTCTGAATACAATTTGGGCAGAGCGGTAACCCGCTCTGCCATCCCTGACGACGAAAAAAAGGAGGGGGTCTCATGGCGCTGGATCGCTGGATCGCGCTCATTCTTCTGGGTGTTTGTTTAACATATGGCTACGCCGCTTGGTTCACGATGGACAGTAGTCTACCCCCTTTCATGCAAAGAAACCCCATATGGCCAAGCACTTTCCCAAAAGTCTTGTCAATTCTGGGGATCATCACGGCCACGATCATTCTGCTGGGCTTTGAAAAGGCTGAACCCAGCGAACCTGAAATCGATTACCGGCGGTTGGGCGATTACCATCTTGGTCAGGCGATCATGCTGCTGGTTCTGATGGTTGTCTACGCGTTGTGCCTGCGTCCCGTCGGGTTCCTGATCTCAACTTCAGCCTTCCTGATCTTTGGGTCTTTTATCCTGGGTGAACGAAAATGGCATATCATGCTGCCCGTCGCCCTGATCGCCACCGGTACGGTCTGGTATCTGGTTCAGGAAGTCCTTGGCATATACATGCGCCCTTTGCCCGGCATTTTCGGAGGCTGACATGCTTGAAGGACTTCTGATTGGCCTGCAAACGGCATTCTCACTGCAAAATCTGCTGATGGTCGTGGCGGGCTGTCTGATTGGCACATTCATCGGAATGCTGCCGGGTCTGGGCCCGATGTCGATCATCGCCATCATGATCCCGGTAGCTATTTCCATGGGCGACCCGTCCGCTGCGCTGATCTTGCTGGCCGGTGTGTATTATGGCGCCATTTTTGGTGGTTCGACCTCTTCTATTCTGCTGAATGCGCCGGGGGTCGCGGGTACCGTCGCCTCAAGCTTTGACGGCTACCCAATGGCACGTCAGGGCAAAGCGGGCAAAGCCCTGACCATTGCAGCAATCGCGAGTTTTGCAGGCGGTACGCTAGGCGCATTGCTTTTGATGATTTTCGCCCCTGCCCTGTCGTCTGTTGCGTTGCTTTTCCATTCAGCCGAGTATTTCGCGCTAATGGTTGTCGGCTTGTCGGCCATTGCCGCCTTTGCGGGAACAGGTCAGGTTGCCAAGGCTATCATAATGACAATCCTTGGATTGATCATGGCCACCGTTGGCGAAGGCGCACTGTTCAATATGCCTCGTTTCACCATGGGCATCATGGATTTGCAGTCGGGCTTTGGCTTTATCACACTTGCAATGGCCATGTTCGCGTTACCCGAGGCGCTGTTTCTTGTTCTCAAACCCAAGGACCTTAAGGGCGAAGAAGGTGAAATCAAGGACCTGCGCATAAGCAGGGAGGAAGCCAAAGCCATTGCTCCGGTGATTGGCCGCCAGTCTATCCAAGGGTTTTTCATCGGCGTTCTGCCCGGTGCAGGCGCAACGATTGCCAGTTTTCTGGGCTACGCAGTCGAACGTAACATCGCTCCAAAGGCCGAGCAGGACGAATTCGGCAAAGGGTCAATCAAAGGGCTGGCCGCGCCTGAAACAGCAAACAACGCCGCCTGTACAGGCTCGTTCGTGCCGCTTCTGACGCTTGGCATTCCCGGATCGGGAACGACGGCGATCCTGCTTGGCGCATTGATTGCCCTGAACGTGACGCCGGGCCCACGCCTTATGCTGGACGAACCGCAGATCTTTTGGGCGGTCATCATGTCCATGTTCATTGGCAATCTGGTACTTCTGATCCTGAATCTGCCGCTGATCCCCTATATTGCCAAAGTTCTCTCGGTGCCGCGTAACTATCTGATCCCCTTTATTTTGTTCTTTACTCTGATGGGGGCCTATATCGGACAGAACAATGCAACCGAACTGCTGATACTGGTGGGTTTTGGGGTATGTGCAACGGCGTTGAAATTTGCTGATTACCCACTGGCACCACTGCTGATCGGTTTCATCCTCGGCGGTATGATGGAAGACAACTTCTCACGGTCCATGCAGTTGTACGATGGTATCGCCTTTATCTGGGAACGCCCGATGACGCTGGGTCTGCTGGTTATTGCGGCGCTTCTGGTGCTCCTACCCAGCTACCGCGCGCGCCGTGCACAGGCCCGGGCGGAAGGGGTTGCCGAAGGTGACTGACCCGCTGGCGGGAATACGGGTTCTCGATCTGACCAATGTCCTCGCGGGTCCGTATTGCTGCTACCAACTGGCATTGATGGGTGCCGACGTGATCAAGGTCGAACGCCCCGATGGTGGCGACCTTGCTCGCGTTCTGGGTGCAGATCCCGCCAGAAACAAGGCGGGGATGGGGATCAGTTTTCTGGCGCAGAACGCCGGAAAAAAGTCTGTCACGCTGGACATGAAATCGGAAAAGGGCAAGGCGCTGCTGAAACGCCTTGTCCAGTCAGCTGAAGTTCTGGTGGAAAACTTCCGGCCCGGAGTAATGGATCGTCTTGGTCTTGGTTATGAAGTTCTGCGCAACGTTAATCCCAACCTGATCTATTGCGCCATCAGCGGGTTCGGGCAGGATGGCCCCCGGCGCGGCGATCCAGCTTATGACCAGATTGTGCAGGGTATCAGCGGCGTGATGTCAATCACCGGCGCCCCCGACACGGCACCGTATCGCGTCGGCTATCCGTTGGCGGACACGGTCGGGGGGATGACGGCCGCCTTTGCAGTCGCGGCGGCATTGAACGCCAACCCACGCGGCACCTATCTGGATGTTGCGATGTCCGAAGCCGTTATTTCGACAATGGGTTGGGTTGTTTCAAATTATCTGGTGGGTGGCGTAACGCCCGGAGCGCATGGGAATGAGAACACAACCTCGGCCCCCTCAGGTACATTTGCCACGCGGGACAGCCCTATCAACATCGCGGCCAATCGGGACGAGCAATGGCAGGCACTTGCCCGCTGTCTCGGGCGGGATGACCTGCTGGACAACCCCGACTACGCAACGCGTGAAGATCGCAAAACAAACCGCCACGCCTTACGTACAGAACTGGAACGCACCCTAAAGACGAAGGCCGCGTCCGAGTGGGCGAGTGAACTAAACGCATTGGGGGTACCGACAGGACAAGTTCTGACCGTGCCCGAGGCCCTTGCAGACCCGCAACTTTCCGATCGCGGTCTGATTGGCTCTTTGTTGGTTCACGGCGAACAAATGCAACTTGCAGGCAGTCCCGTCGTAATGGATGGCGCCCGGCGAATGCCGCAAATCGCGCCACCAAAACTTGGGGCCGACAACAAGGCGGTGTGGTCCGAAATCGGATTGACCGACGCGGAAGTCGACGCGCTGAGCAGAGAGGGGATCATATGAGCGATGTGTCAGATTGCTGGGCAACATCCATCATCGATATGGAACCTGGCCGGATAGACCTGCGCGGGGAGCCGATTCAAAACCTGATCGGACGCTTTGGTTTTGCGGAGATGATCTGGTTTATGGTACGCGGCGACCGCCCATCAAAAGCGCAGGCCCAATTGTTCGAAGCCGCGCTGGTCGCGGCAGTCGACCACGGTCCTCAGGCACCGTCGATTGCAACCGCGCGCATGGCGGTTACCTGTGGCCTGCCTCTCAACAACGCGATGGCGAGCGCTGTGAACATGTTGGGCGACATTCATGGAGGGGCTGGCGAGCAGGCCGTGGAACTCTACCACTTTGTGGGCCATTACCCTGGCACTTTGGCGCAGGCAATCGATGCGTGGATCGAAAGCCACGGAAAGATACTTCCGGGTTTTGGACACAGGTTTCACACGCCCACAGACCCCCGCGCGCCGCGCCTGATGGACTTGGTCGCCGAAGCGGTGAAAACCGGTGCTTGCGATGGGCAATTCATGCGCATTGCGCAGCAGATCGAGGCAGAAATTGCGCGGCGTAAGGGTAAACCCGTCCCGATGAACATCGATGGCGCAACCGCAGTTATTTATGCCGAGCTTGGGTTTGCGCCACCATTGGCGCGCGGCCTTTTCTGCCTGACCCGATCAGTGGGTATTCTGGCACATGCCTGGGAGCAGATGCAGCAAGGTGGTCGCAACAAAGGGCCGACCCCACCCTCATATCGCTGGACGTACCAGCCGGGTTAAGCGCTTTTCCGATGGGATCGATTTGCCAACAGATCGGCGGCCGCACGGGCAATAACCAGCTCTTCATTTGTCGGGATAACCATGGCGACCACTCGGGACAGGTCTGTCGAGATGATCCGATCATTGTCCGCGTTGGCATCGGGATCCAGTTCAATCCCCAGCCAGCCCATTCCGGAACATACCCTGTCGCGTACAAGGCGCGAGTTTTCTCCGATACCACCTGTGAAGATCAAGGCATCAATACCGCCCAATATTGCGGCCATTGCCCCAAGTTCGCGGCGGATGCGGAACGTGAAATAGCTAATGGCCTGTCGGCTTTCGCGGGTATCTGCTTTTTCAAGAGTGCGCATGTCGCTTGAAAGTCCCGAAAGACCCAGCAACCCTGATTTGCGAAACAGAAGGTCGGAAATCTCTGAGGCGCTCAACCCTTCCTGATCCATCAGATACAACAAAACACCGGGATCAAGCTGACCGCAACGGGATCCCATCGGCAGACCGTCCAACGACGAAAACCCCATGGTCGAACCGACGGATCGCCCCCCGATCATGGCACACATCGACGCACCGTTGCCCAGATGCGCAACCACAACCCGCCCCGCGTGCAAAAGCGGCGCGGTTTTGGCCAAATGGTCTGAGATGTATTCATAACTAAGCCCGTGAAAACCATAGCGTCGGACGCCTTTGTCGTAATACTCGCGCGGCAGGGCGAATACGTCGTTCTCCCAGGGGTGGTTGCGATGAAAGGCCGTGTCGAAACAGGCAATCTGGGCGGCATTCGGAAAACGTTCCATAGCTGCCTTGACGCCAGCCAGGTTGTGCGGCTGGTGCAGAGGTGCATACGGAGAGAGCTTGTCCAACTCCTCCAAAGCAGCGGCGGTCAACGGCAAAGGCGTATCGATCTCAGGTCCGCCGTGAACAATACGATGCCCAACCGCGGTGACCTCGCAACTGGGGAAGGCCCGTGACAACAGGTTCAGTACCCAGTCCAGGGCGGCGGCGTGATCGTGAATATCTCCTGCCGTGCCATTCGCCAGAACTCCACCGCCAGATGACCGCGCCTTGACGATTGGCTCAGGCTCACCGATCCGTTCGACCACACCGGTGCACACCATGACTGGATCGTCTTCTGTCAGTTCGAACAGGCCGAACTTCATCGAAGACGATCCGGCATTCAGGGTCACGACATGTGTCATGCATATCCTCTGGTTTGCGAAAAGGTGAAGTTCCTAAGGTTTACTGATCCGCTCTGGTACAAGGTTGAGTTTAAGACATTACCCAAGACTACGAGCCAGCCAACCGCTACAAACCCTGGTCTTTGCAAATCTCCATGGAAGAAAAGATCGTTCAGCCCATTTTTTTCCGGGGTGCCAACATCACCTTCATTCCTGCCAACCTAGTCGTAATCATGGATTGGAACACGTGCAAGGCACTAAGCTGACGCTGTCAAACACGGGTTCCGAAGCAAAGTTCACTTCATCCTCCGCGACGGTTTCCTCCACCCCCTTGTTTTCGCATGGTCAACCCAATGCGTTTTCTCGCGACATCAACATCGACGACACGTACTTTAACCACCTGCCCGGTTTTAACCACGTCATGCGGATCTTTGACAAACCGGTCCGCCAGCTGGCTGACATGAACCAGCCCATCCTGATGCACGCCGATATCCACAAAAGCGCCGAAAGCGGCGACGTTGGTGACTGTGCCTTCCAAAACCATTCCGGGTTTCAGATCGGTGATTTCTTCGATGCCATCGGTGAAAGATGCGGAGACAAAACTGGGTCTGGGGTCGCGTCCGGGCTTTTCAAGTTCGGCAAAGATGTCCCGAACCGTCGGCAGGCCGAAATCCTGAGTTACAAATTGTTCCGCCCGCAACCCCTTTAACGCGCCATCATGGCCCATGATGTGACGGATATCGCGACCGCAGGCGGCAACGACCCGGCGCGCAATGTCATAGGCTTCGGGGTGCACTGAAGACGCGTCTAAAGGCTCTGAACCGTCCCTGATGCGCAGGAAACCGGCGCATTGTTCGAACGCACGTGGTCCAAGGCGGGCGACGGACAGCAAATCCTTCCGCGATAGGAAGGGCCCATTCAGGTCACGGTGGGTGACAATCGCTTCGGCCTGCGCCGGACCCAGACCAGACACGCGTGACAGCAAAGGGGCAGATGCGGTGTTCAGATCAACCCCGACAGCATTCACCACATCCTCGATCGCGGAATCCAGCGACTGTGACAGGCGATGCTGATCCACATCATGCTGATACTGGCCAACACCAATGGATTTCGGTTCGATTTTAACCAGCTCGGCCAAGGGGTCCTGCAATCGGCGCGCAATCGAGACCGCGCCACGTAGCGAGACATCCAGATCAGGAAATTCGCGCGCAGCCAGTTCAGATGCGGAATAAACCGAAGCGCCAGCTTCTGACACCACCACTTTTGTTGGTGCTTTCACCGTCTTGGGTAGAAGTGCAAGAGTGTCTGCAACCAACCTTTCGGTTTCACGGCTGGCCGTCCCGTTCCCGATTGCGATCAGTTCGATCCGATGAGCTGATATCAGATTGAGGATACTGGCCTGTGCACCTCGCAGATCATTCTTCGGCTGAAACGGGTACAAGGTGTCGGTGGCGACAACCTTGCCGGTCGCATCAACAACAGCAGCCTTTACGCCCGTACGAATGCCCGGATCCAGACCCAAGGTCGCCTTGGCACCTGCCGGTGCGGCAAACAGCAGATCCTTGAGGTTTCGCGAGAAGACCTGAATGGCTTCGTCTTGCGCCCGGCTGCGCAGGTCAGCCATCAGTTCGACCATCATGGACAGCGAAAGTTTCACCCGCCAAGTCCAGCCCGCGACTTTGCGCAACCACACGTCTGCTAGCCCAGTGCCACGTGTCTGTAGATGGGCGGCGACAATCGTCTCGGCCCGCGCGGCACCAAACTCCGGTTCAGGCGCGATATCCAGCGTGACGATGCCCTCTTTGGATGCCCGCAGCATCGCCAATGCCCGATGTGACGGCACGTCCGCCCACAATTCGGAATGGTCAAAGTAGTCACTGAACTTGGCGCCGTCCTTTTCCTTGCCTTCTATGACCTTTGCGCTGAGCAGAGCCTCGTGCTGCATGAAACTGCGCAATTCGCCCAGCAGAGCGGCGTTTTCTGTCAACCGCTCGGTCAAAATATCCCGCGCACCGTTCAAAGCATCCCGGGTCGTTGTTACCGCCTCGGTGAGGTACGCCGCGGCTAATATTTCAGGGTCGCAGTTGCGGTCCGCCAGAATAGCGTCAACCAAAGGTTCAAGCCCATTTTCGCGTGCAATCATCGCCTTGGTGCGCCGTTTTGGCTTATACGGCAGATAAATGTCTTCCAACTGCGCTTTGGTTTCCGCGCGCGCAATGGATTTACTCAGATCGTCGGTCAGTTTGCCCTGATCCTTGATCGAGTTCAGAATGGTTTCACGCCGCGCTTCAAGCTCGCGCAGATAAGTCAGCCGCTCAGACAGCAGGCGCAATTGGGTGTCGTCCAATCCTCCGGTTGCTTCTTTCCGGTATCGGGC
The DNA here is from genome assembly GCF_056531345.1 of Ruegeria sp. N7. NCBI lineage: Bacteria > Pseudomonadati > Pseudomonadota > Alphaproteobacteria > Rhodobacterales > Roseobacteraceae > Ruegeria > Ruegeria sp. N7. The sequence continues at coordinate 27,908 of NZ_JBQFLR010000014.1, forward strand.
GACAAAAGGCACGGTTGCTCCTTCGTCCAGTAGCTTGATCGCGGCACCGACCTGCTCGGAACGTGCCTTAATCTCGGTGGCGATAGTGCGGGCGATACGGTCCAATGGTGCCTCCTGAAGCGACGGTGGAAGAACTTCTTAACCAGCCGTTTCGGCAAGGGGAAGACCCTTGGTTCACTCCGCAGTCAGGCCGTTTCAGTTTGGCTGTTCATCAAGTCAGCACGCCAGGCAGTGTCCACATCAAACCCACGGCATAAGTCCGCGATACGGGCTACGCGTGCTTACCGAATGGGCCATATGTGCCAAGGTCACCAGATCATAAACCGGCAGGCTCAATTCCTTCTGAATTGAGGCCGCGTAAGGCGGTAGATCGGTGCATTCCAGTACCAGCGAACGGATTTCCGGTGTATCGCGTTTCAGTTTGCGTACAGCATTCAGAACTTCAGCCTCAATCAGATCGGTATCCATTCGGGTGCGCGTATTGCGCAGGATGACTTCGGCGAACTCGGTCGTGTTCTCAAGACCCTGCACAGCTACGGGGATGTCCCCTGCCCCAACCCCATCGAAATGGCGTTGCGTCAGCGCCGAGGAATCGGCGGTTATCACTCCTACCGGTGCACTGGCACCGGTCATGTGATAAGCCAGCGGCACCTGAATCAGGCTTGAGGCAAAAACGGGCACGGACACGGCTTCGGCCAGCTCTTTCTGGAACAATGCAAGAAACCCGCAACTGCCAGTGATGGCCCGCACACCTTCGGATTCAAGCCTCTGCGCGCCTTTGATGAAGGGCTCCAGCAACTCTGGTGTCGGGTTGTTCAGCAGCTTTGGTACTGTGACGCCTTCAATCATCTCATACAGCACCGGGAACGGAAGACTCGATGGGTTTTTGATATGGCCCGGAGGTTTGGGGAAATAGCTTTCCAGGCACAAAACCCCGATGGATGCCCCGCAGATATTCTGTCCACCTGGGTAGATCGGCATGACGTTGTGATCCTTCTCGAGAAGTCGCTTCGCGTGTTTCAAAACCGCGACAAGGCAAATGGGTCCAGACTGATGTTCAGACGCTGTCCAGCTACCAGATCGGCCACAAGCTCTCCGGTTTTAGGCGCCATCATCAGGCCATAGTGGGAATGACCGAAAGCGCTGAACAATCCCTGATGTCCGTCAATCGGCCCGATGGCAGGCAAGCTGTCTGGAAACGATGGGCGGCGCCCCATCCAGAATTGCGTGTCGGCGGTATTAAGATCCGGTATCATTGCCTTGGCTTGTCGCGTCAGTAACGCCTGTTTTCGTGGATCGGGCGGGGCATCTACACGCGCAAACTCGGCGGTGCCTGCCACACGCAGCCCGCCCTGCATCGAACTGGCAACCACTTTGGCATCCACATCCATAACCGAATTCTGAAGGCTCGCCAAAGGTGCGGGGAACTGAACATGATACCCACGTTCAGCAGCCAGCGGCACAGACAGACCCAAGGGTTTCAAAAGCTCGGCAGACCACACACCTGCAGCCAATATGACTGTATCAGCCTGAAGCGTATCGGTCTGGGTTGTCAGATGCCACCGCCCCTCGTCGGTACGGTTCAGTTTTCGAACTTCGGCCCGAATAAACTCAGCGCCTTGTTGGCGCGCTTTTTCAGCCAGAACCGCGCCAACCTGACCGGGTGATGTAATCCGTGCCTGACCTTTGATAAGGATCGCTGCTTCGAAATCCCTGGATAGAGCGGGTTCAATTCGGCGCAACTCTGGGCCGTCGATCCTCTCGAGTTGCCCACCTTTCTCCTGTCGGATCAGATATCCCAGCGCCTTCAGGTCAGCTTGATTCGGGTGTCGGAAAGCATGGATGTAGTTGGAATCGACAATCAGGTCTTCATAACCAGTGTTCTGCAAATGACGTCGATACAACTCTATCGACGGTCTGCAAAGAAGCTCCATCGCATCCGAGATTCGGCGGACCGATCGTTCATCAGATGCTTTCAAAAACCTCAGGCCCCAAGGGACCATCCTCGGCCAGAACGAGGCCCTGACGGACAAGGCGCTTTTGGGGTCCAGCAGCATCCGGGGAATTGCCTTCCAGATACCGGGAACCGCTTGGGGGATCACTGACCATGGCGAGACGACACCGGCATTACCGAATGAGGTCTCCTGCCCGGGCTCTCCCCGGTCAATCAACCGCACGGTTTTGCCACGTTCCTGCAATGACAGCGCGCAGCAGATGCCGACGATCCCGGCGCCGATTATGGTAACACGTTCAGACATGTCAGGCCGTTGCTTGAGTTCGGGTACGGGCGATCAACTGCGCAACGATCACGGGTGACGCCACAGCCAGCGCGATCAGGTCAGCCGTTAACGTGGGTGCCACGAAGATGATCCCGGCAAAGGCCATCAGAATACGAGACAATACGTTGAGCGGTTGCAGCCAATAGCCGACGACCGCCGCGGACAGAGCGATGACCCCCGCTATGCAACTTGCCGCAGTATATGTGAATTCCCAAAAATCAAACCCTGTGGAGGACACGAACAACAAAACCGGCGCATAGACGAATGCCATCGGCGCTATCACCTTGCCCAACCCGAGCGTAAACGCGGACAGCCCGGTGCGGAACGGATTTGAGTTGGCGATCGCAGCTGCCGCATAAGCCGAGGTACAGACCGGAGGTGTAATTTCGGATACCACACCGTAGTAAAGCACGAACAGGTGGCTTGCGATGGGCGGAACACCCAACTGGGCCAGCGCGGGCTGCGCAACCGAAACCAGCATGATGTAAAGCGCGGTGGTTGGAATACCCGCCCCCATCAAAATGCAGACGACAGCGATGAAGATCAGTGAGATGAACAGTTGCAGGTCTTCGATTGCAAACAGCTGGAAGCTGCCGAACGAGATCATATTATAAAGATCCGCCGCCAGATTGCCTGCCCCTTGCGTGACCATAAATCCGATACGAAAGCCGATACCGGTGGTGTTAATCACACCCACAACGATACCCACAGCGGCGGCAGCGGCACCCACGGCCAGCGAGTATTTTACGCCCAGTTCGACAGCAGCCAGCATCTCGGGCACTTCGATACGTTTTTGTGGGTTCAGTGTGGCTGTCACAGACAGCGCGCAGAGTATCGCGGTCATTGTCAGGTCGAACCCGCCATCCGAGAATTTCCACAACACAAAGGCCAGAAACGCCGCCGCGTAAATCAGCGTTGGTGGCTGCTTGATACGCGACATACCCGCGATCACCGCCAGCGATATGCCGCAGAAGGCCGACATGAATGGCGTGTAACCGGTAAACAGCACCACCAGCAGGCCAATCAGGGGCACGATATTGGCCCAACCTTCAGCCCAGACAGCTTTAAGCTGCGGTAATTGCTCTTTCGTCAGACCCTTCAGGTTCAGCTTGCGCGCCATCAGATGCACAACTGCAAAGACACCCACGTAGTGCAGAAGCGCCGGGAAGATCGCCGCAATGACAATAGTGGTGTAAGGCACCTCCAGGAACTCGGCCATGATAAAGGCCGCGGCTCCCATGATGGGCGGGGTGATCTGGCCGCCCGCCGAGGAAGCGGCCTCGACCCCGCCCGCGAAATGGCCCGGATAACCCAGGCGTTTCATGTTCGGGATGGTTAGCGCTCCGGTTGAAACCGTGTTGGCGACTGAAGACCCCGAGATCGTTCCAAAGAATGCCGATGAAACGACCGATACCTTGGCCGGGCCACCTGTATAGCGACCCGCCAGAATGGTGGCATTGTCGATAAACAACTGTCCCAACCCGGTGCGCTGCGCGATCACACCAAACAAAACAAAATGGAAGACTATGGTCGAAACGACCCAAAGCGTGACGCCATAGATGCCTTCCTGCGGAAAGTACATCGACGACACGAAGGTTTTGAAATTTACACCGGGATGCTGCAACAAACCGGGAAAATAAGGACCAAGCAGAGCGTAAGAGATGAATACGCAGATAATCAGCGGCAGCACCCAACCCAGCGTGCGACGGGCGATGTCAAGTACCAGCAGAATGATAACCACGCCAAGAAAGACATCGTAATTGTTGGGATTACCCATACGAAAAGTCTGTTCCTCGATCCCGAGAAAGGGAATACCGCGCCAGGCAAATCCAACGTAAAGCGCCGCAACGATGCCAAATGCCATGAATACCAGGTCATAAAGCGGGACGTTCCCGATACGAAACCTGCTGATTTTGAGCGCATATAGGTTTTTGGCCCCGACAATCGGAATGGTCGCGTAAACCAGTATGAATAACAGGGCCAGATAAATGCCCATGTGCCAGTGGTCCGCCGGCAAGCCGAAACCTGCGGTGAAGAATTCATAGGACGCGAATAACAGGGCAACAACCCGCAGAACCTTGGCCGTGTTCGGTGTAACCTGACGTACTGCGGCGCCTTCGTCGAACTGTTCTTCGATGGCTGCCAGTTCTTCGGCTGTCAGGTCGTGGTCATCGCGTGTTTCGGTCTCGGACATGATGGCCCTCTGATTGCGCGTGTAAGGAGAGTGCGGTGCCCCGCACAGGGGCACCGACGACAGGCTTCAATGAGGTTCGATTACTGCAGAAGGCCTGCTTCTTTATAGAACTTCTCTGCACCAGGATGCAGCGGGACACCCAGTGCTTCGACCCCGTCCAAAGCTGTGTCAGCTGTGATCTGCTTGCCTTTGGCGTGACCGTTGTCCAGCAGTTTTCGGGTGTTGTCGTTCCACAGTGCTTTGGTCAGCTGATAGACCAGTTCTTCGGACAGATCCGACGACACAACCAGCATAGCGCTGACCGCTGGGGTCTTGGTTTCGGAGTCAATCCCTTCATACACACCGCCCGGTATGGCGGAAGGGATATAGGCCGGAATGATCTCGTTAATCTTGGCAAGGTCTTCGTCACTGAACGAGTGCAGGTTCATGCCTTTTGTCGATGACAACTGCACCATAGCGGCGACCGGCCAGCCAGCTGCGTAGAAATACGCGTCCAGCTGCCCATCGGCCAGACGCTCGGCGCTCTGACTGTTGTTCAGCTCTGCTTCGTCCATGTTATCGCGGTTTACGCCCCATGCATCCAACATCTGCAGCACGGCCACCTGTGTGCCTGAACCCGCCTGTGCGATACCCACGCGCTTGCCTTTGAGATCGCTCAGGTCACCAATGGTCTGACCTGCGGGCAGAACCAGATGCAGATCCTCTGGGAACAGGTTTGCTACAATGCGCAGCTTGGGATGCGGCTTGCCTTCGAACTTGCCTTCGCCCAGATACATCGAACGGGTGACATCAGCGGCGGCCAGACCGGCCTCAAGCTCGCCATTCTCCACTGCCGCGTTGTTAAAGACTGACGCAGTTGTTGATTGTGCAATCGCGATCAGGCCGGGTACGCCGCACTGACCACCCTCTTCGCAGGGGCGCGAGCCCGGAGGGGCCGAGATCCCATTTGCGATAGTTCCGCCAATCGGAAAATAAGTGCCGCCTGCACCACCGGTGCCAATACGGAAAAAAGTTGGGTCCTGTGCAAGTGCAGGCGCGGCCATAGCGCCTGCCAAAGCCAGACCTGTCAGGCATTTCATCAGTCTCATCGTAAGCTCCCAGTTTTGGATCATTGGATTCGGTTTGTCCGAACTCTGATCCAATCAGCCTATGGAGATTTACCATAAATACAAATTTGTTATATTTAACTAAACTGAAGTTTGGCTTATGGATGTGGAATGAACCTTACTCAATTGACTGTTTTTCGTGAGGTGATGGAAAGCGGCTCTATCTCTCAAACCGCAAAAAAGCTGAACCGGACACAGCCGGCCATCAGCCTTGCGCTCAAGAACCTAGAAAAAAGTTTGGGGCTGATCCTGTTCGAACGAAGAGGGCGCCGTTTGATTCCAGTACCGGAAGCGCACTACCTATTGTCAGAAACCACTGGTATTCTGGACAGATTATCTACGATTTCCAATACGATGCACGGGCTTCTGAAAGGGAGTTCCGGTAGCTTGAATATTGCAGCGATGCCAGGCCCTTCCACTTTTGCCTTTCCGAATTTCATCAGCCGTTCAGTTGGTGGAAACCCCGATATACAAATTACACTTTCAACCCGCAGCTCTCCGCAGATTATGGAACTGGCGGGTACTCAGAACATCGATTTCGGGTTTGCGGATTTTGAGCATCCGACAGGTAAGCAACCACAGTTCTCAGCCGAGATCATAAGCGGCGACTGTTTTTGCGCGCTGGACAGAGACAACCCTCTGGCGAAAGAAAGCGCCGTTACGATATCCGATCTTGACGGAGTTCCAATGGGCGGGCTGCATGACACGCATCCGTTTCAGGAAAAAGTGCGACAAGCGTTTCAGATGGTCTCGGCGAATTATACGCCAACCGTGACCTGCCAATATTTTCTGCCGCTTATCCCTTTTGTCGGATCGGGCCAATGCTGCACGATTGTCGATCCGTTGACAGTCGTTACCGAGCGGGAGTTGAACATTTCAAACGACCGTGTCGTGTTTTTGCCCTTCAGTGAACCGTTGAGGTATGAATATGCGATCCTGTCACCGAACCACCGGCCTCCGTCCCAGCTAGCGTTGCAGATCAAAGCCGGCTGGAAGGCTGAGGTTTTGTCGATGCTGCATCGAACAGGTGCCAACCCACAGACAGAAATCGCCTGAAAACATACACGTTTCCAGTGCTGCTCAGTTGCGTTGTTCAATTGATGACTCCAGCGTTGACCGCAAAAGTTGCGCATCAAGCGGTTTGTAGAGCAAAGGCAGATTGGCGCGCTTGCAGCGCCTGGCCAGTTCAGATGATCGGTTGGCCGAAATAACGCAGCCGGGCAGAGGTCCAAACTCGTTCGTCAGGGCATGTATCGCGTCGACACCGGTTCTATCGTGATTCAACTGAAAATCGGCAACTATTGCATCGGGCAGAATGTCAATTTCACGAAGAAGATTGATTGCTTCGTCTTCGCTTTCGCTCTCCAAAACCTCGACCCCCCAGGATTCGATGGTCATGGTCAGTGCGCTACGAAGGTTTTCATCATTCTCAATCAACAATACGACCGTGTTACCAAGTACCTTGGAGCCCGGATCGTGGGCCGCAGGGGCGCTGCTGGATGTGGTCTGCTCTTCCTGCGCCAACGGCACTTCGACCGAGAATCCAGTGCCTTTGCCTACTTCGGAAAACAGCTGGATTGGATGTTGCAACAGCCCACAGGCGCGCTCCACGATTGCAAGGCCCAATCCCATACCCTCTGCGGCGCTGGCATCAGAATGCAGGCGCTGAAATTCCTGAAAGACGATGTCTCTTTGGTCTGACGCGATACCGATACCTGTATCCCAGACTTGCAAGGCAATTGCGCCTTTGCGACGCCGCACACCGACCAGAACCTTTCCGGTCTCGGTATATCTGATCGCGTTCGACAGCAGGTTCTGCAAAATCCGACGCAAATAGCTGGCGTCGCTGGTCACACGCGCGTTCGTGTCAACAAATGAGAGCTCAAGCCCTTTTGCCTGCGCCACCGGGCGAAATGCGTCTTCCATCTGCGAAAACAGCGTGCTCACAGATATGGTCGACAAATGCGCGGTGGCCCGTCCTGAATCCAGCTTCGAGATATCCAGCAGCGCTTCCAGAATGTGTTCAACGCTGTTCAGCGCACTTTCAGCCTTGCCTGCAACGGTCTTTGCGTCGTCTTTATCCAGGCCGCTGCCCAGCGATGCAACATAAAGCTTTGCCGCGGAAAGAGGTTGCAACAGGTCGTGACTGGCAGCTGCCACGAATCGCGACTTGGATGCATTTGCACGCTCGGCCTCGTTCAACGCGTCAGCCAGTTCCATTGTGCGAGATGTTACGCGTTGTTCCAACAGCTCTTTGGCTTCGTATAAGGCCTGAGCGGACTTTCGTTCTGCGGTTACATCGGTGAAGGATATCACAAAGCCCCGGTCCGGCATCTCCTGCGCAAACACCGAAAGAATTTTTGACCTTCCGCGGTGCATCTGAAATTGCAGAGGACGGCGATAAGTTTGCCGCGTCACCCAATCCAGCAGATCGGCTTCCGTTACCCCCTTCTGGAACTTGATGTTCGTGCCAAGGCGATTGGACAGCGATTCAAACCGGGTCCCCATCTGAAACTGTGCGATCGGAATGGCCAGCAACTCGCTGGCGCGGTTGTTCCACCCGATCAGACGGTGTTTGTTGTCAAAAATGCAAACGCCCTGTTCGATATGTTCCAGCGTCGCGCGGATCAGCCTGGCCTTGTCATCCAGTATCCGGTCACGCTCCTGCCGTTCGATCCGCATGATATCGGTCACATCGGTTTGCAGGATAACAGTGCCGCCATCCGGCGTGCGGTGTTCGGATACTTGCGACCACCGATTGCCAACAAGCCGGACGTTGAACACCACATGATCGTCCGTATGCCGGTCCAAACGGCTTTTGGCCCAGTCTGTCGGTGTCATCGTTTCAGGCAGGGACAGAAACCCGGATCGGCTGACCAGTTCAACATATTCGGCAAAGCTCAGCCCCGGGCTCAGCCGCTCCTGAATGTCAGGCATATGCAGACCAAAGCGGCTGTTGCACAGCACCAGTTTTTCGTCGCGATTGAAAAGGGCGAACCCCTCCTGCACCGTTTCGATTGCATTGGCCAGGTCAGCGCGTGCGGCTTCTGTGTCCTTGTTCGCCTGTGCCAGTCTGGCATTGGAATCGTTCAGCAATTCAAGGGCACGTTCCAGATCATTCGTCCGGGCGCGGACCTCTTGTTCAAGCACGGCCGCGCGCTGAAATTGCGCATAAGCTGCGCCTGACGCATCGGTGGATTCTTCTACCCGGCGCATTAGCGCTTCGGCAATCTTGCGAAGTTTCTCGTTCTGGCGGTCAACCGAGTCCGTGGGATCTGTAAGATGCTCGATCATACGTTACTCTTTCTCGGGTGGATAAATCGCAACACCCGTCAGAGTTTGGTTCACATGGATTGAGTTGTACTGCTCTCCGTAAGTTGAGAATCCGACAACGTGGTTGCGGGCCAGAATGTCCGAGATTTCGCGGGTCTTTTGCTTTTCCTGCGCTTCCAGTCGGCGGAGAATGCAATCACAGCCCAGAATGGTGTCGGGTTGCCGTTTCTCGGTCAGAAGGCCGATTTCTTCCTCAAGGTGCTCGACCATGTCCCTTGGTTCGGCCAGCGTCAGCACAAGCCCTTCATCAATGGCCGAGAAAAAGACGAGGTCCCCGTTGCCCGCCACCTGCTGAATGGCGCGGACGTGATGCTGCCCGCCAATCTGTACAACAACGGGGTGCGCCGCAAAGGTGAATGTCGTCAGTTGTTCCGGATCCTTGCCAAGGATACGGGCGTATTCGCGGGCGGCGGGCTCAGCGTTGATCTCCTGAACGATGCGCTTTGCCGGATCCGCCTTGGTTACGACCATACGCCGGGTCGTTGGTACCAGATGATCGGTTTTGAACACCTTGATCGGGCACCGCGTACGAACCTGAGTCAGTATGGCAGCATTGCTCAGCGCCTTGCCCTGATGCAGCACATAGGTACGCCGGAACCGGGTTCCATCACCGGCCGATCCGCCAAACAATGGCACCGGCCCCAAACCGACGGCCAACTCGGAGGTCAACGCATCCTCTTTGGTCGACAATCCGTCGATCATCAGGAATGTAAATTCATGGCTCCAGTCGGGCGCCGTGACCATCATGGCATTTCGGTTGTGGATCATCTCGTTGATGATGCTTTCCGCCTCAAAATCGTTCAGATCGGAAACCAGGACCGTACGCGTGTCGAAATGGGATTGCGGAAGGCCGATTGCGACGATCTGGTCTTCGCAATAACCGCTGTCCGCAAGTTCTCCGGCGGTGGTGCAGCCAACCACCGGCGTAGGCGCAAACACCTGCTCGGCTTTGGCAATGACCGCAGCCGCGTCCGCGTTCGGACTAACAAACAATATCACCAGCGCAAGTGGTTCAGCTCCGAATTGACGTTCGAGCACCCCAAGCGCCTGCCCGGTGTCGTAACGCACGAAAGCCGTTTTGACGATGCCTGTTGCACCGGTCCGGGCTGTCGCCCACCCGACTGCTTGGTCCATCGAGCCTCCTCCCTAAAGCGCGACGATGTGGTGAGAGTATGACGCTTAGCCTTGGTCTTGCAAGACGCTGGCAAACGACGCTTTCTTTGCAATCAGAACGGCTTGCGTCCGGCTTTGCACACCCAGTTTCCGCATGATTGCCGTGACATGCGCTTTGACCGTGGGTTCCGCAATGGACAGGTCATAGGCAATCTGTTTGTTCAGCTTGCCCTCACAGATCAGTTGCAGAATGCGGGCCTGCTGATTTGTCAGCGTCGCAAGCCGATTGACCGCGTCGGCGTGTTCATCCTCTTCGACATTGATCAGAACGCACCCTTCGGGCACGAAAACTTTGCCGGAATGCACTGTCTCGAATGCCAGGCGAAACACATCGCGTTGGCTATGCTTGGGCACATAACCCGATGCGCCCGCCTGAATCACCTGACTGACAACGCGATTATCCGTCATCGAGGACACCACAATAACCGGGGCATTCGCAGCAGCCTTCAGACGGACAAGGCCGTCCAGCCCTTCCACATCCGGCAGGTTGAGGTCCAGCATGACCGCGTCCGGTTTCAGCCCCCCTGACAGAAGTTCCATCGCGCCTTCCAATCGGTCTGCGGTATGGATTTCGCCGATCTGCGCCACGCTTTGCAAGGTCATCGACAGCGCGTCGCAAAACAGGGGGTGGTCATCGACGATCAGCACTTTCTCGAAGCCAGACCTTACAACGGAGTCAGCAAGCATTTGGTATTGCCTTTTTCAATCAGGTTGTCCCCAGCTTACCCAATCCTAACAACGAAAGTAATCTGCGCCTACTGGCCCAAAGTCGTACATAAGATCGGCTCGGCGACACCTACACCCAAGGTCTAATAGGCAGGGCGAAAAACACCACGTAGCGTAAGAAAAAACACCTGGAGAAGAGAAATGGAGCTTAGTGACAGCCGCGTCATTGCCGCGCCGCGATCCAAGGTCTGGGACGCGCTTTTGTCGGCTGAGGTTCTGAAAGAATGCGTTCCGGGATGTCAGGAAATGACGGGCTCGGTCGATGACGGATTCGAAGCGACGGTGGTGCAGAAAGTCGGCCCCGTAAAAGCGACCTTCAAAGGGGCCGTTACCCTTTCTGATATCGTAACGCTTGAAAGCGTGAAGCTCTCGGGTGAAGGTAAGGGTGGGGCTGCTGGTTTTGCCAAGGGTGCGGCCGATGTCAGTTTGTCTGATGTGCCCGAAGGTACTCTGCTGACCTATACCGTCGACGCACGTGTCGGTGGCAAGCTGGCCCAGCTGGGCAGCCGGGTCATCGATGGCGTCGCCAGAAAAATGGCCGACCGGTTCTTTGAAAATTTTCAGAACGCGGTCGAACCCGAAAAAACACCCGATCCGGAAACCTCGGATCAGGTTCAAGCTGAACCTTCTGCCGAGGGTGAAGGCGGCGAAGCAAAAAAAGGTTGGTTCAAGCGCGTATTGGGCGGTTGAACCGTTGGAACTCAGGGAGGAGAAAGTCATGAAAATTTCCATGACCGTGAACGGCAAGGCCGTAAGCGGCGAGGTCGAGGGCCGGACATTACTGTCCGGCTTTCTGCGCGAGCAACTTTCATTGACGGGCACGCATGTCGGCTGTGATACGGCCCAGTGCGGCGCCTGCGTTGTACATGTGAATGGTCAGGCCGTGAAGTCGTGCAATATGCTGGCGGTCGAAGCCGACGGCGCTGATGTTGGCACCATAGAAGGTCAGGCAAATGCGGACGGTTCGCTGAACGTGATCCAGCAAGCCTTTCAGGATCATCACGGCCTTCAATGCGGGTTCTGTACACCGGGTATGGTGATGAGCGCCGCAGCGCTGCTGAAAGACAACCCGCGCCCATCTGAGGCCGAAATCAGGAAGTACTTGGAAGGCAACCTGTGCCGTTGCACAGGATACCACAATATCATCAAGGCGATCATGGCCGCCTCAGGTCAGGACGTCGGCAGTATCGCCGCGGAATGATGCCGCTGCGGGCGTAAACGTTGCGCCCGAGGGACAAGTGAAGGGTGCAGCAGCATCCGTTTATGGGAGGAGAACAAGCAATGCCCAAAGACAGTGGCATCGGAGCCAGTTCCAAGCGGCGCGAGGACGTCCGCTTTCTGACCGGAGCAGGCAACTATACCGACGACATCAACGTACGTGGTCAGGCTTACGTATATTTCCTGCGGTCCGACATCGCGCATGGTCGGATCAATTCTGTAAATACATCAACCGCCGAAGGTATGCCCGGTGTGGTCAGAGTATTCACCGGCAAAGACTTTGAAGGCGTGGGCGGAATGCCCTGTGGCTGGGAAGTGACCGACAAGCACGGCGCGCCGATGCAGGAACCACCACACCCAATTCTGGCACAGGGCAAGGTGCGCCACGTGGGTGATCCGATCGCTGCCGTGGTGGCTGACAGCCTGGAACAGGCCCGTGACGCGGCCGAGGCTATTGATCTGGATATCGAGGAACTGCCCGCCGTGATCGACATGAAATCCGCCGCGCAGGAGGGCGCGACGCTGGTTCATGACGATCTGAAAAACAACATCTGCTATGACTGGCAGCTGGGTGAGGCCGACGACGCCAAGGTGAACGACGTCTTTGCCAATGCGGCGCATGTCACCACTTTGGATCTGGTGAACAACCGGCTGGTCGCCAACCCGATGGAGCCGCGCGTGGCTGTGGCCGAGTACAGCCGGGGCACGGATGAATATACGCTCTACACCACGTCGCAGAACCCGCATGTCATCCGCTTGTTGATGTGCGCGTTCGTTCTGGGTCTGCCGGAACATAAAGTCCGCGTCGTAGCCCCGGATGTGGGCGGTGGTTTTGGCACCAAGATTTTCCATTACGCAGAAGAAGCGTTCTGCACCTTTGCCGCCAAGGCCTGCAACCGCCCCGTCAAGTGGACCGCCAGCCGGTCCGAGGCGTTCATGTCGGATGCGCAGGGTCGTGACCATGTCAGCACGATTGAGCTGGCTCTGGATGCTGATAACAACTTCATCGGCCTGCGGACCAACACCTATGCCAATCTGGGCGCTTATCTGTCGACTTTCTCCAGCTCGGTTCCGACATGGCTGCACGGGACGCTGATGGCTGGCAACTATAAGACCCCGGTCATTCAGGTGAATGTGAAGGCGATGTTCACAAATACAGTGCCCGTGGATGCCTATCGCGGTGCTGGTCGACCCGAAGCAACCTTCCAGCTGGAGCGCGTTATAGACAAGGCCGCGCGCGAGTTGGGTGTCGATCCAATCGCCCTGCGTCGCCAGAACTTTGTCACGCAGTTCCCCTATGACACGCCGGTGGCGCTGACTTACGACACCGGGGATTATAACGGGACAATGGACAAGCTTGAGGCGGCTGCCGATCTGGCAGGCTTTGCCGCACGTCGTGCAAAAAGCGAGGCCAACGGCAAGCTGCGGGGCTTGGGTGTCAACTGCTATATCGAGGCCTGCGGCATCGCGCCCTCGAATATCGTTGGCATGTTGGGGGCCCGGGCGGGTCTTTATGATGCGGCAACTGTTCGGGTGAACGCCACCGGTTCGATCAGTGTGATGGTTGGCGCACACAGCCACGGTCAAGGCCATGAAACAGCCTTCCCGCAGGTCGTGGCCGACATGATCGGTATCGATGAGTCGATGGTCGAGATTGTGCACGGGGATACCTCGAAGATCCCGTTTGGCATGGGCACCTATGGCTCACGCTCGCTGGCGGTTTGCGGCTCGGCTATGGTCAAGGCCACCGAAAAGGTGATCGACAAGGCCAAAAAGATCGCAGCCCATTTGCTGGAGGCGTCCGAGGCGGATATCGAACTTAAGGACGGTCAGTTCAGCGTTGCGGGGACCGACAAGTCTGTAGCTTGGGGAGATGTGACCCTCACGGCTTATGTCCCGCACAACTATCCGCTGGAAGTTGAACCTGGACTGGAGGAAACCGCGTTCTATGACCCGGCCAACTTTACTTTCCCGGCAGGGGCTTATGCCTGTGAGGTCGAGGTTGATCCAGACACAGGTCAGGTCAGTATCGAGAAGTTCACGGCTGCGGATGACTTTGGCAATATCGTCAATCCAATGATCGTTGACGGACAAGTGCATGGCGGTATCGGCCAGGGCATCGGTCAGGCCTTGCTGGAGAACTGTGCCTATGATGAGAACGGCCAATTGCTGAGCGCGTCCTTCATGGATTACGCGATGCCACGCGCTGATGACGTCCCGTTCTACGGCGTGGATCATTCCAGCCAGACGCCCTGTACGCACAATCCGCTGGGCGTGAAGGGTTGCGGCGAGGCCGGAGCGATCGGCTCACCGCCTGCGGTGGTCAACGCGGTGCTGGATGCGTTGAACTCGGGTGGAAGGGCTGTTGATCATATCGACATGCCGATGAGCCCGTCACGCGTTTGGACGGCGATGCATGGTTGAGAGGTTGGGGTGCGAGGGGCCAGCCCCTCGCGCTCCCCGGGATATTTATAGCCAGATGAAGGGCGGATCAGCGCCTTTCGGAAAGGAAGAACGAAATGTACAATTTCGAGTTTGAGAAGCCCTCGACCATTGCTGACGCGGTTGCAGCATTGGCAGCAGAGGATGCGCAGGCGTTGGGAGGCGGACAAACGCTGATCCCGACATTGAAGCAACGGTTGGCGGCACCGTCCAAACTGGTGTCGGTGAGCGGCATTGCCGAGATGCAAGGCGTCTGCGTTGATGATGACGGCTCAGTCTCTGTTGGGGGTGCAACACCTCACGCTGTCGTTGCTCGCGACGCTGCAGGATCTTATCCCGCGCTGGCGGCATTGGCTGGACAAATTGGCGACCCGGCAGTGCGCAATCGTGGAACCATCGGTGGTTCGGTTGCGAACAATGACCCGGCTGCCTGTTATCCGGCGGGTGTGCTGGGATCGGGCGCAACCGTGGTGACCAACGCGCGTCAAATTGCGGCAGATGACTTTTTTCAAGGCATGTTCACCACAGCCCTGGATGAAGGAGAGATCATCACCTCGATCCGCTTTCCGGTTCCGCAGGCGGCAAGCTATCAAAAATTCCTGCAACCAGCATCGCGGTTTGCACTTGTTGGGGTATATTTGGCCCGTTTCACGGACGGCGTGCGCGTGGCGGTGACCGGGGCAAGTGAGGATGGCGTCTTCCGTTGGAGCGAAGCCGAGCAGGCGCTGAACAAGGAGTTTCGCCCGGACGCCTTGACGGACCTTCGGATTAACCCCGCCAACATGATCGCTGATTTACATGGCAGCAAGGAATACCGGGCGCATCTTGTGTCGGTCATGACCAAACGCGCCGTTGAAGCCTGCATGTAGGCATTTCACGACAAGATGCTCAAAAGTCCCGGTTTTTACCGGGGCTTTTTCGTTGAGATATGGTTTGGGTGTCTCACCAAGGTCGGGCTGGCCAGCACTTTTCCGTTGTTTGAGGGTCGTGGCCAGTGTCTGCGCAAAATGAAATCAGGCCGCCCATTTCCGGGCGGCCTGATCAAGTCATAAACTAAGCTTTCGCTTTATTCGGCGGCTTGTGCACCTGTAGCGGCGTGTTTGTCACGCTGGCTGTCGCGGAACAAAGCTTTGGCCAGAGCAATACACATCAGACCCATGACAGCAGTAAAGGGCAATGCACCGATGATCATCGCGTTTCGCAGCGCATCCATCGGGTTGTTTTCACCGGCTGCGAGGATCAGCGCGCCGATCACAGCCGTCAGGATGACACCCCAGATGATGCGGTGCTTGATGCCCGTCTCCTGGCTGCCACCCGACATGATGGTGTTCATCACCAGAATGCCCGAGTCTGCCGACGTGACGAGGAATGTCATGATCAGGATCACGCACATCACGTTCAGCATTGACAGCAGACCACCGTCAATCATGTAAGATAGTGTCACGAACAGCTTGTTGGTGTTCGATGCACCGATGATTGCACCTTCTGCGGCGCCTGCCAGTTCCAGATCAATCGCAGTTCCTCCCAGAACAGTCATCCATGCAAAGCACACCAAAGCCGGGGCGAACACACAGCCTACGATGAACTCGCGGACAGAGCGTCCTTTCGATATGCGCGCGAGGAACAGGCCCACGAAGGGCGAGAACGCGATCCACCAGGCCCAGTAGAACGTGGTCCAACCCGACTGCCAGCCGAACTGACGCCCCTGCTCACCCGCCGCATAAACGGCTGCCAGGGTTGCTTCATCCAACTCTGCTGCTGCCCCTTCCAGGCCACTCTTGAAACCGTCAAAGCTGCCCCACGCATTGGTAGCTCCGCCCATCAGATCATTGGCATGGGCTTGTGCTTCGGCAGGCAAAGCCGCAGCGAAGGCTTCAACTGACAGTGGACCATAGGCGTTAAAGCTGAGCGACAGGATATGCAGGATATAGTCGACCATTGCAGTGCCATAAGTGGTCATAGCAAAGACGAACGAGCCGAAAACAACAAACGTGCCCAACAGGATGATCGACAATACGAGGTTCAGGTTCGACAGGTATTTAACACCACGACCAACGCCTGATACGGCCGAAATAATCGACAGGCACATGATGACGACCAGACCGGTGATCAGACCCACTTTGCTGGGGGTTGGAACTTCACCACCCAGATCCATGACCCACTCCATACCGGTGATGGCATAAAGCCCGTCGATGAACTGGCTGACACCATAGCCGATGGTGACGGAAACACCGAGGATCGTTGCAACAACGCCAAGTACGTCAACCACATGGCCGAAGAAACCATTGACGAAGCGGCCAAACAGAGGCGTCAGCGCCGAACGGATGGTGAGAGGCATGTCGCGGGTATAAGCGTAATATGCCAGCGACAAACCGGTCACCACATAGATGGCCCAAGCGTGAAACCCGTAGTGCAAGAAGGTATAGCGGTAAGCCGACTGCAGTGCTTCGGGTGTATTTCCAACGACCGCCTCGGATACGATTTCGGGGTTCGAACCCCACAGCCCCAACGGTTCTGCGGTTGCAAAAACCATCAGACCAACACCCAGGCCGGCGCCGAACATCATGGAGAACCATGAGAAGTTCGAAAACTCGGGCTTTTCACCGGGTGTTCCCATCACACGGCGACCCGTGGACGGAATAGCGGCGACAACGGCTAGAAAAACGAGGAACAACCCGACAATGACAATGTAGAAGCTGTTGAAAAGCTCGAGCAGCCGCCCGTTCAGGCTGCCAAGCGTGCCGTTTGCATTTGCAGGGAATACTAGTGCCCACAAAACCAGCGCAACCATGATGGCCTTGCTGATCAGGGCAATTGGGACGCTGTAGTTTTCATAAAAACCGGCATCCGCCGTCTTTATCTCAACGTCCGTGAATGGATCGGGTATCGACATATTGCGTTTTCCTCCGTGTGTTCGCCGTTTCTTGTTATTTTGATTTCTGCTTGGGGTGCACCGCGCGGGACGGCGTAAACAAACATGCCCAATGCACCAAACGATCAGCGAGTTGACTGCAACTCAGCTGAGACTTACGGGGAAGACCACACACCATGTGGGATCGCCCACCGCTCTTTTCCTCCCAGATTGTGTTCGCTTGCAAAAGCTGTTGGTTCGTTGTGACAAGTCTGTCTGCCGTTGAACCTGGTAGCAGCTTCGCAAGAAGTGGTTGCGCCCTTCAATTCGGGAAAACCTATGACAGAGGTTAGGGCAGCTCACCCAAGAATCCGACCCTTATGCTACTCGAAACGACGCACTCGGTTACTCGAAACATGTGTTAGCGAGAACAAGTAAAGGGCGTGATTGTGGTTCCTTCTACAGTTTCAATACCAATTTATCCGACTTGGCCCGCGAAACGCATGTGCACAGGAACTCATGCGTTTCCTGCTCTTGCGGAGTAAGTATACCGTCGCGATGATCAACTTCGCCGGAAACGACATCAACGATACAGGTTCCGCAAAGCCCTTCGGAGCAGCCGAAATCAACCTGCACACCATTGGCCTGCAAAACCTCCAGAATAGATTGGTCCTTTCCAACGGGATAGACCGCGCCGGTCGACTGGATCTCGATCTGGAAATCGGCGTTCGGGGCATGTTCAATGTCCGACGCGGCGGCGAACCGTTCAAAGTGTATCGCGCCGCCACGCAGCAAGGCACCCGCTTCCAGTACCGCATTCAGCATCGGTTCCGGGCCGCAGGTATAAACGTCTGCGCCCATCGGCATCGATTGCATGACCGATCTCAGATCGAATAGCCCGTCTGTGTTATCACAATGCAAATGATACCATTCATCCAGTCCAAGCGCCCGGAATTGCGCATCCATCGCCGCGTATTCTTTCGATCGAACAAGATAGTAGACACGAAAATCCTGCCCTCGGTTCAGCAACTCACGTGCCATTGCAACCAATGGTGTGGCCCCGATACCGCCAGCGATCAAAGTGACGTGTCGATCATGGCTTTCGAGTTTGAAATGGTTGCGGGGACCGCCGATTTCCACGGTCACGCCCTCTTGCAGGTCATGCATCGCCAGTGACCCGCCTCGCCCTTCGTCTTCGCGTTTGACGGCCACGTTGATCAGGCGTCCATCCTGGCTCCAGCTCCACAGCGAGTATTGCCGTATCAGACCGTCTTCAAGATGGATGTCCACATGCGCCCCGGGCTCAAGGCTGGTGAAGCGCCCGCTTTCGATCTCGAAGCAGAAATCAGAGGTGTCGGGGCTGAGTGGTGTTTTTCGCACAAGGCGGGCAACTTGAGTATCCATCACTTGTCCTGTTCGGTCTCACGTGGCGTACATTCTGCGTCGTTCAGCAAACAACAGGAAAAAAGATAGATTTCAATTGCAAAATTTCTAACATTCGGGTGAATTGAGCTCACCCAGAGTTCGAAAGCCAACAAATCTCCATGTCTCGACGCCACTACAACCTTCCTCCACTTACGACACTATCGGCCTTTGAAGCCGCCGCTCGGCATCTCAGTTTCAAAGAAGCCGCAAGCGAGCTTTCCGTGACGCCGGGTGCCGTCAGTCATCAGATAAAGGCGCTGGAAAGCGAGCTGGGCGCGGCACTTTTTGTCCGGAAACACCGCGGCGTGGAACTGACCGAGGATGGGCAAGACCTGTTTGAGGCACTCGGCACTTCGTTCCGGCAGATTTCAAAGGTGCTTGAAAAGATTCGCAGCAATGATTCCGAAAACCACGTAACCGTTGGGTCAACCACTGCCGTCGCCGCACTTTGGCTGTCGCCGTCTGTCATCCGGTTCTGGCAGGATTTTCCGCACGTGAAAGTGAACCAGATGGCGCAGGACAAGGCCTTCACGGACCGGCCGGATATCGACCTGTTCATCCGCTATGGCCGGGACGCCAACGCGCAACTCACGCACACGAAACTGTATCGCGATATCCTGACACCCGTTTGCAGCCCCCAGATGGCCGCGGACCTTAAAGGGGCCAGCCTTGAAGACCTCGTGCAGCGGCGGCTGATCCATCTCGAAACTCAGGACAGCACCTGGACGACCTGGTCATCCTGGTTCCACGACCTCGGGTTTTCTGGAGTTGTTCCCGTGGAATCGCGGGTGAACAGCTATGCGCTTGCCCTTCAGGTGGCGCGTAAAGGGGCGGGCCTTGCGCTGGGATGGAAACGTCTGGTCCAGCCCATGCTGGCTTCGGGGAAACTCGTCGCGCTGGAGGAATTCAGCCTGCCCGCCCCGGACAACTTCTATCTTGTCGGTCGCCCGGACGATCAGCTTTCGGAAGGGGCGCTGGCTCTCAAGAATTGGTTGCTCAACGAACTGTCTGAAGGTTCGGTTTAGCCTGCCTCAATTTGCCATTAGGTTTTTTAGTATTGAACGTAGGCGGCCTCAGCCGCCAATGGATGCAGCGATAAACTCATTCAAAATCACTCAGGAGTGGCCGATGAACAAGCACGCACCGCTTTCGTCTGTTCTGACACCGGTAAACACCGCAAAGGGTCTGCCGAACGAGCATTATATTGATCCCGCAGTTTTTGCCGAAGAACGGGATGCGGTCTTGTTTGCGAACTGGTCCGGCATCGGCTTTGGCAAAGACATTCCCGAGGCGGGAGATGCATATCCGATCGATTTCCTCGGTGTGCCGCTGTTGATGGTTCGTGATCGCGACGGTCAGATCGGCGTGTTCCAGAACACCTGTCGTCATCGCGGCATGATTTTGGTCGACAAGCCGCAAAAAATCCGCGGCGCGATCCGCTGCCCCTATCACAGCTGGTGCTACGGCCTGAATGGTGAATTGCGGACTGCCCCTCATGTCGGTGGCCCTGGGCAGAACACCCATGAGGATCTGGACTTCGCCGAGTTGGGCCTTATCCGCATCCGCTCGTATGTCTGGCGGGATGTTGTCTTTGTCAATGTCAGCGGCGACGCGCCGGAATTCGAAGATGTCCATGGCGAGTTGATGGAACGCTGGAAAGAATTCGATCAACCGATGTATCACGGTGGCGCTGGCGCATCGGTTTATCTTGAGTTGAACTCGAACTGGAAACTGGCTGTTGAGAACTACTGCGAAAGCTATCACCTGCCCTGGGTTCATCCCGGCCTGAACAGCTATTCGCGTCTGGAAGACCACTACAACATCAACGAACTGGGCAAATATTCGGGTCAGGGCACCTATGTCTACCGCCAGTTCGAGGGTCACGATGGCGAAAAGCTGGATGATTTCGAGAATCTGAGTGAGCAGTGGAATGACGGCGCGGAATATATCGTCGTTTACCCGAATACCCTGCTGGGTGTTCAGCGTGACCACGGCTTTGCCTTCCTCATCGATCCGATCACGCATGAGCGTTCGAACGAACGGATTGAGCTCTACTACGCCAAAAAACCCGAAGACGCACCCGAACACGAAGCGCTGCGTGCCAAGAATGCGCAACTGTGGAAAACAGTGTTCGAGGAAGACGTCTTTGTGGTTGAAGGCATGCAGAAAGGCCGTCACGGCGTGAAATTCGATGGCGGCCGTTTCTCGCCCGCGATGGACGGCCCGACCCATTGTTTTCATCATTGGGTGGCCACGCAAATCGAAAAAGCCCGCGCTGAAGTGTAAGCAATCCTGAAAATGTTGATCTGGTCAGGCCCTTCTGACCAGATCGCGGATCGGTTGTAACAACAGCAGACGGGACGGCGTTGCGTCTTTTGTCTCCTAGTGGACAGCCGGTGAATTCGCTGAAAGGGTCACAGTGGATCTGGACGAACTCGACAAACACCTCTTGCGGGCCCATGCGGAAAAAGATGTACCCGCATTGATCCGGCTGTATCACCAAGCGGCGATTCTCGCCGAAGAGCGCCAGCATCATGAAGCCGCGTGCTTCTATCTGACCCACGCATTTGTGTTTGCGCTGGAATACGGCGCGCCGGAGGCAGATGAGTTGAACCTGAAGTTGTTTGAACGTGGCCGCGCACACCGATTGACGTTCTGACGAGCTCATTTGCTTAAGCGTACCGCGACGCTAGGCAATTTTCAAAGTTTGAGTTTAGCTGACTTCATTCGATCTCGAATTTTGTCGACATTGTCGATGGGCCAGTCTTCATGAAAGAACAGGCGCGAACGAAAACGCGCGAGATAGCCAAAATGCGAAACGAAGCTCAGGCCGTGGTCATCGGCGGGGGAGTGATCGGGTGCTCGATCCTGTATCATTTGACCAAACTGGGATGGTCGGATGTTGTTCTGTTAGAGCGGGACGAGCTGACCTCGGGGTCAACCTGGCACGCAGCCGCCAACATTCACGGATTGCACGACAGTACCAATATCAGCCGCATCCAACATTACACGATGAGCCTGTATAAAGCGCTGGAAGCTGAAACCGGTCAAAGCTGCGGAGTATTCCAGCCCGGCTCGTTATACTTGGCCCAGACAGAAGAACGCGAACATCAGCTGAAGCTACAGGCCGCAAAGGCCAGGCTGTATGGCATGAATTTCTATGAGATCAGCATCGAGGAAGCCCAGAAGCTGAACCCGCTGGTCAATTACGAGGGCATCCGTTGCGTGATGTTCGAACCCGATGGCGGCAATGTGGACCCGTCGGGCGTGACCAATGCCTATGCGGTCGGCGCACGTCAACGTGGGGCGCAGATTCACCGTTTCACTCCGGTCACCGCAACCGAGCAGCAGGAGGATGGTAGTTGGATCGTCAGAACGCCAAAAGGTGACATCAGGACACGCTGGGTGGTGAACGCAGCGGGCCTGTGGGGGCGCGAGGTTGCTGCACTGGCTGGAATCGAACTGCCGCTGCAACCTACAGAGCACCAGTATTTCGTAACCGAATCCATGGCGGATGTGAAAAGCCACGGCACCCGCCTGCCGTCTGTGTCGGACCGGGATGGAGAGTATTACCTGCGTCAGGAAGGCAACGGCTTGCTGGTCGGCGCCTATGAGAAAGACATGAGGTTCTGGGCCGAAGAAGGCACGCCGCTGGATTTTGCCCACGACCTGTTCCCTGATGATCTGGAACGGATCGAAGAGAACGTGATGAACGCCATCGAACGCCTGCCCGCGGTTGGTGAAGCCGGGATCAAGCGTGTCATCAACGGCCCAATGATCTGGTCTCCGGATTCGAACGTTCTGATGGGGCCGGTGCCCGAGGTCGACGGCTATTTCTGCTGCAATGGTATCATCCCCGGCTTCTCGCAATCGGGTGGCATGGGCCTGATGGCAGCGCAATGGATCATCGAGGGTGAAACGGAATACGACATGTTCGCCTGGGATCTGGCGCGTTTTGACAGCTGGGCCACCAAGGCATTCACCAAAGCGCGCGTGGCAGATCAGTACAGTCATCGGTTCGCGATCCATTTCCCCAATGAAGAACGCAGCGCCGGTCGTCCGGCACGGGTTCGCCCGATCTATGAGGCGCAGAAAGCCATGGGCGCGGTTTTTGGCCTGAACGCCGGTTGGGAACATCCGCTGTGGTTTGCCGCAACGCCCGGCACCAAAGACACCAATGGCTTTACCCGTCAGAACTGGTGGGGACCGGTGGGCGAGGAATGCAGGATGTTGCGCGACCGTGCCGGGATCATCGATATCTCGAATTTCGCCAAATATGTCTGCAAGGGTCCGGGTGCAGCAGACTGGCTGAATGCCGTCTTTGCAAACACCATGCCCAAAACCGTTGGTCGGTCCTGTCTGACCCCACTGATTTCAAAGCGCGGCGGTATTGCAGGCGACTTTACCGTCACCCGCGTGGCTGATGACGAGTTCTGGGTGATCGGCTCGGGCATGGCAGAACGGTATCACAAACGCTTTTTCAAACAGGTTCCGCTGCCTGAAGGCACCGCTTTCGAAAGCAAAACCGAAGCGATGTGCGGCTTTAACGTGGCCGGGCCCAAATCCCGTGACATCCTGCAACGTCTGACCAACACATCGCTGGCAACCGAAGATTTCCCGTTCATGCGGTCCGCCAAGATCGAGCTGGCGGGAGTCCAGGTCCTTGCCCTGCGCGTCTCCTTTACTGGCGATCTGGGGTGGGAGCTGCATTGCGCCACCCAAGATCAAGCACGACTGTACAATGCCTTGATTGAGGCAGGCAAAGAGTTCGGGGCTGGCCCTGTTGGCAGTCGGGCACTGATGTCTATGCGGGTCGAAAAGGGCTATGGGTCTTGGAGCCGCGAATACAGCCCGGAATACTGGCCGCATGAAGTGGATCTTGATCGCCTCTGCAAATTCGAAAAGGACTTCCTCAACAAGGCAGCTGCGCAGAAAGTATTGCAGAACCCAGCTCGGGAAGACCTGGTGATCCTGCACCTTAACGAAACGGATGTGACAGCGTCCAACGCGGATGCAACAGGTGGCGAGCCGATCTTCAAGAACGGTGAAGGGATCGGTCGGGTGACCTCAGGCACCTATGGCTACACCGTCGGAATGTCGTTGGCCTTGGGATATGTGAAAAATGCCCAGCCAGGTGATGAGGTCGAGGTTATGGTTCTGGGGCGCCCACACAGGGCCACAATCCTGCATGAACCGCCCTTTGATGCCGCAGGAAAAGCGCTTAGGGCTTAAAACCGCAATAGCTCAAGGCGTTGCCCTTCGGGATATTCCGTCACCTCTGCCGGGATGATCGCCAATCCATCCGCTTGTGCAAGCAAAGCAACGCGGCCACTGTAGGACGGCTCCATCAGACGCAATCGGGGCCGTCCGTCCGGTGTGTAACCGTCAATCTGAACCGGGCGATATTCCTGTCGGCCTGCGGTACGGTACAAAGGTTCCGACAGAACTGCCTGCACGGCTGCCTGCGGTGTGTGGTGCAGACCGGCGCGGCGCGCCATCATCTGCGATCCGATAATTTGCCAGGTCAAAAAAGCAGAAACCGGGTTACCCGGCAGACCGATGTAAAGCGCACGGCCACGCCGACCGAACATGATGGGCTTGCCCGGTTTCATTGCGACTTTCATCACATCCGTCACGCCACCGATCTCGGTGAACAGACGCGGCATATGATCTTCATCGCCGACAGAAACACCACCGGTTGTAATAATCAGGTCAGAGGTTTCAGTCGCGTCCAGCAAGACCTGTTTCAAAAGCTCGGGGTCATCTTCGACCTGCCCCCGGTCCGTGAGGTCAATCCAGGGTTTCTGCAACAGCGCAAGCAGCATGTAACGGTTCGAGTTATAGATCTGCCCCGGCCCAAGGGGCTCACCCGGTTGGCGCAACTCACTGCCGGTTGAAAAGATCGAAACCTTCAGCTTGCGGAGGACCACGACCTCGCCATACCCGGCGGAAGCAAGGGCTGCCACCTCACGCGGGCCAATCTCGCAGCCGAGCCGCAGGATCGGCGCTCCGGCATGAAGGTCTTCACCGGCACGCCGGATATGTTGCCCGGGCTTTGGACGGCGGCTGAAGCGGATTTGCCCCTCTACAACATCACAATCTTCCTGCATGACGATGGCGTCGTAATCAGAGGGAACGGGCGCTCCGGTAAAAATCCTCAGCGCGCTACCCGCAGGAGCAGCATGAGATCCGCTGTCCCCCGCCGCGATGCGACCCGCCACCGGCATCTGGAACAGGTCGGTATCGCCAAGATCGGCTGTTCGAACCGCATAGCCATCCATTGCCGAATTGTCGAAAGCGGGCATATCGACCTTGCTGAAACAGTCGCAGGCCAATACTCGCCCAATTGCAGCGGCCAAAGGCAGCGTTTCCGTTTCTGTGATCGGATCAGCAGCGGACAGGCCACGGAGCAGGGCCTCATCCACGCTCAGATACACATGCGCGTGTCGATCACAGCCGCATCCATCAGCCATATCCAGCCTCCAACTCTGCGAACATGCCTTCCATCCATTCTAAGGTGGGCTAGGCTCGCTCAACCGACACGACATCCGCGGTACTGTCATTGACATAGGTCACGTGAAACCGCGTCGCGCGCTTCGAAACGACGGGTTGGCTGGCCAAGCGCGACTTCCGCTATAGTGGCTTCTCGGATGGCTCTCAGGCCGGGAACAGCTCTTCCTGATATGCGAACAGCGCCGGTTGCCCACCCGTATGCAACAGCACAACTTTCTGGCCCTGTTGAATTGTGTCGTTTTCAAGTAATTCCAACAAACCTGCAAAGGTTTTGGCCGAGTAGACAGGATCCAGAAAAATACCTTCGGCACGCGCCATCTGTTCAAGCGCCCTCTGTGTGGACGGACCTATCCGCCCGTATCCAGGGGGCAATGCGCCGTCCCATGTGATGATGTCTTTCATGACCAGAGCCGGGTCAAACTTCATCATACCCGCCAACCGTTCCAATACCTTTTGCAACCGCGCATGTTGCAGGTGGCGGTCGCGGCGAACGCAGATGCCATAAACAGGTGCCGTGTTGCCAGCCAGCCGCAGCCCGGCCAAAAACCCGCCGTGGGTCGAACCGCTGCCGGATGGCACCACCGCCACGTCGAAATCGGCGATCTGATCCAGTAGTTCGGCAGCCCCGGCCACATAACCTAACGCCCCCAAGGGCGGATGATCGATGCCCAAGTGAATTACATATGGCTTTCGGCCCTCAGAGATCAGCTGATCTGCCCGCGCGTGAAGGGCATTGTCGGCCCCGGCCTCGTCTTCTCCGGTACCGTAGTGCATGTGCTCGGCACCCAGAAGCCGGGCCAGAAGTACATTTCCCGAGGAATAATAATGGTCTCCCATATCCGGCACACGCTCTTCCAATTGAAGCACGGCCTCCATCCCAAGCTTCGATGCAGCCATGGCAGCCGTGCGCACGAAATTGGATTGCACAGCGCCGGTGATCAGAATGGTATCTGCCCCCTGTTTTTGTGCCTCGCCCATATAGAATTCAAGCTGCCGGGTCTTGTTGCCGCCAAAGCTCAACCCTGTCAGATCATCCCGCTTGATCCACAGATCCAGACCAAGCTGGTCGGACAGACGATCGAGCCGTTCGACCGGCGTAGCAGCTGTCATCAGTCTCGCGCGGGGAAAACCGACCAGTAGCTGTTCAATCGTCATGTCTGTGTTCCATCAACTCACCCACTCAGGATCGCGCCCGATAGGGCATGTCCAGCAAGAATAGGAAGGATAGTGATTGCCGGAAAGATCGCAGACCGGGAATGGCCAGTTTACTGCACAGAGCAACGGCCACGCGGCTCTATTTCTCGCTCGGGTCGCTTTCCGCGTAATTCCGTAATACATCCATATCTGCAATTTCCGCGTGGTTTCGGTTGATCTTAACCCCGACTGGTTTCAACCTCGAAAAAGCGCGGCTCAGGCTTTCGGGTTTCATCCCCAGACGCCCGGCGATCAGCATCTTGTCATACGGCAGTTCAACTTCGCACTGGCCGGCATCGCAATCACACAGGTTCAGCAGGAATTCCGCGACACGCTGCGCACCGGTCTGGGCTTTTAGCTGTTCGAGCTGCGCCACCAGGGAATGCAGATGCGTGAATGTGGCCGCCAGAATGGACACGCAAATTTCCGGATCTTGCTTCATCAGCGACAGCAGCACCGGACTTGGGATGTGCATGATCTCGCAGGGGGATACCGCCTCGGCCGAAACGGGATAGCGCACATTGCGCAGCGCAACGGCTTCGCCAAAGCTTTCACCGCGCGTGAAAACGCTCACCACGGCTTCGGCACCGGTCGGGGAAATGCGAAACAGCTTGACCCAACCAGCCAGTACAACATGTACGGCCTTGGCCTCTTCCTCTTGCAGAAAGATCGTCTCGCCCCGGTCGTATTGCCGCCAGACGGCCTGACGCAGCAGAGTATCGACATGTTGCTCTGGCAGGCTTCGCAAGAGCAGTGACTGCCGCGCAATTATCTTTTGTGCCTCGTGTGACAAGAAGGCAGCCCCTTATTCGTCCGCTCCGGGAACACCCCCGGATGATCAACCCCGAGACATGCTATGCCAAAGCCAGCGCGGGGGTGCCACCCTTTTCTCGGTCTCCAACTTGACTATTGTCATGTAAGGGCGGGCGCCACTGGCATAGGTTCAACGAAATTTCAGTTATCCGGGGAGCACGCCAGATGGACTTCGAGCAATTTTTCAGCCAGAGCCTCGACACTTTGAAAGACGAAGGCAACTACCGGATTTTCATCGACCTGCAACGCCGTCGTGGCGCGTTTCCGAACGCGCGTCAAACCGACGGGCCGGTTCAGCGGGATGTGCGGATCTGGTGCTCAAATGACTATCTGGGCATGGGTCAGCACCCTTCGGTGATCTCTGCCATGCACGACGCACTGGATCGCTGCGGAGCAGGCGCTGGCGGTACGCGCAATATCTCGGGCACCACGCATGATCACGTTCTGCTTGAGGCTGAGCTGGCTGATCTGCATGGGAAAGAAGCCGCGTTGCTGTTCACCTCGGGATATGTGTCGAACTGGGCTGCTTTGGGGACATTGGCCGCGCGAATTCCCGGGCTGATCGTGTTTTCTGATGCACTCAACCACGCCTCGATGATCGAAGGTATCCGGCATTCGCGTGCCCAGAAGGTGATTTGGAAACATAACGACTTGGCGGATTTGGACGCCAAATTGGCCGCAGCGGATCCCGACGCACCCAAAATGATCGCATTTGAATCGGTTTACTCCATGGATGGCGATATCGCCCCCATCAAGGAAATCTGCGATCTGGCTGACAAATACGGCGCGATGACCTATCTGGACGAGGTTCATGCCGTCGGCCTTTACGGCCCGCGTGGTGGCGGGATTGCTGAACGCGATGGATTGATGGATCGCCTGACGGTCATCGAAGGTACATTGGGCAAAGCGTTCGGCGTGGTTGGTGGGTATATCGCGGCCTCAGCCGCGCTGTGTGATTTTGTCCGCAGCTTTGCCAGTGGCTTCATCTTCACGACTGCCCTACCCCCATCGATTGCAGCCGGCGCTGCCGCATCGATCCGGCATTTGAAGCATTCAAGTGCAGAGCGTGACTTGCAAAAGACCCGCGTGGCGCAGGTACGCGCCCGATTGGATGCCGAGGGCATTCCGCATTTGCCCAACCCCAGCCATATCATCCCGGTGATGGTTGGCGACCCTGTGAAGTGTAAATTCATTTCGGACACCCTGCTTGAGGAGTTTGGCATCTACATTCAGCCGATCAACTATCCCACGGTTCCAAAAGGAACCGAGCGCCTGCGGATCACGCCGTCACCCGTTCATACGGATGAGGATATCGATCATCTGGTGGGCGCCCTGTCGGCGCTGTGGCAGCGCTGTCAGATCGCGCGGATGCCAATGGCCGCACAATAACCTAAGCGTCCCTTTGCTTGGTAACCTGCCGTCCCTTTTAGGGGCGGCTTTTTTCAGATCAGGTAAAGTGCGAAGATCACAGCAGAGAAGCCCGTCAGAACCAAGGTGAAGCCACGCAGCCAGCCCGGGCTTTCAGCCAGGTCCAGATATCGGGCCAGAATCACACGGGTTTTGATCAGGGCAAGGAGCAGGATACCGCCTGCAATGAGTGCGTCAGGCGTTTTCATCAGGGTCAAAAGCGTTGAAGCCAGACTGAGCGCCAAAAGCGCCAGCCACGCGCCGGTGAGTGAGTTCGGACGCCTCCGGCGGGAGTATTTAGCAAAAGATGAAGTTGCCGGCATATTGTTTATCCCAGAAGATAAATCACGGGAAACAGCACGATCCAAACCAGATCGACCATGTGCCAGAACTGTGCGCCCGCCTCGATGTTACGAGGATCATCGCGCCACGCGACCAGCAACAGGATACACACCCCGGCCAGAACATGCGCCGCGTGAAATCCTGTCAGCAGGTAGTAGAACATGAAAAACGGGTGGGTTTCATAGGTAATGCCCTGCCCCGCCTTTCCAGCATATTCCACGCTTTTGACAACCAGGAATGCGATCCCAAGTACGGCCGCCCCTGTCAGGGCAAGTCTGGCCTTGAACCGGAATGCTGCGCGGCGCCAGTTCAGGGCCTGCGCGGCCAGGTAGCCAGATGTGACCAGTATTGCAGTGTTAAAGGCTGCACCTGTTCGATAAAGATGCGATTGCGCCTCGGCAAAGCCTGCAGGGTCGGTCAGGCGAACGCCCATGAACGCGATCAGCCCCGCACCAAAAACCAGCAGCTCACTAATAATCAGAACCCACATCAGCAATTCGCCCGGAAGCTCGTCGATGAAGGAGGTTTCGCTCATGCACCGACCAATTGGCGATATATTTGCGGCAACGCCATGGTCAGGCGATGCGGATCTGGGATAACAGCGAAACCGCCCTGTCCGAACATGCGGGGGAACCAGCTTTTGCCGGTTTTATCGATGGTGACGCCAAAAACCGATTGCCCGGCGCGGCGTGCCTCACGCACGGCCATGCAGGTGTCTTCAATACCGTGACGCCCTTCGTAATGGTCAAGGTCATTGGGTTTGCCATCGGTGATCACCAGCAACAGGCGGCGTTTGCGGGTCTGACTTGCCAGATCCTTTGAACAGTGGCGGATCGCGGCCCCAAGCCGCGTGTAGTGACCGGGTCGCAGTGACGCGATACGTTGTTCAACTTTGGCGTCCATCGGCTCATCAAACCGTTTGCATCGCTGGATATAGACGCGCTGACGTTTCAGCGAACTGAAGGCATGAATGGCGAAATCGTCACCGCAGGCGTTCAGGCCCCAGGCCAAAGCAGCCAGGGCTTCACGTTCAATGTCGATCACGGCGCGACCGGTTACGGCACTTTCAGTGGACCGGCTGACATCCAGCAGGATCGAGACTGCCAGATCGCGCGCCTCGGGGCGGGATTGTTGCCAAATGCGGTCGTTGCTTTCGCCACTGGCCATGCGGTCAGTTTCGGCGCGCACGGCGGCTTCGATATCCAACTGGTCACCGTCCAGATGGCCGCGTGTCATCACGCGTCCAGGGCGCAGCGCCTCGAACTGGCGTTTGACCGCGCGGATACGGCGGGCGGTGGCAGGGTCCTTGCCAAACGCGGCAGCATCGTCGCGGATATCCGCATCCGACAGCAGGACGTTGACGTGATCTGCTAGATATCGGCCCGAACGCACGTCCCATTCGGGATAAAGGATGCGACCGGACAGACGCTCCCGGTTCACATCCTCGGGTGCCAGATCAAGGTGCAGTTTCAGCCGCGTTGGCGGGGCTTTTGATATCTGACCCAGGCCAATCTCTTCCTGGTCATCGGCCGCTTTCTTGGCATTGTCGGGATCATCATCGTCGATGCGGCGGTTGATGTTCAGGAACTCGGCCCAGCTGAGGATGGCTTCGAACTTATGCAGAATGAAACTGTCGCTGCGCTCGGCCTGATCCGATTTGCGACGACGGGCGCGGTGGGTTTTCTCACCGGATTCCTCGGGTGGACCTTCAGTTTCGGGGTTTTCCACCTCGTTATGTTCGGAAAAGCCAACTGCGCGCAGTTCGGGCCACAGGGGAACCGGGCGCATAGGCTGATAGCCGCGAGGGGCGATCAGGTCCTCGTCCAGTGTCAGAAGCTGCTCGGCTTTCGCCGACAGCGGTTGAGGGTCACCCAACTTATGGCGGATCAGCTCTTCAACTGCGTCTTCAATCGGTGGCAGGTTGGGGATATCGCGCTGATGCAGCACGCCCTTGCAAAGTTCGGTGTAAAGCGGGCGCAGGCCGGGGGCGTCGTCCAGCGTCGTATCAACCATTCTCTGCGCAGCGATCAACGCGCGCAGGTCGGCGCGCAGCGGATCGTCTTCATCAATTCGCGTTCCCGCATGGGCAGCCGCAGCGGCCAGCCAGACATACAGCGCGCCATTGGCTTCGCGCGCAGGAAAAACCGCCAACCGGTCCGGCAAGCGCAAGACTTCGCCATCAAACGAAGCGCGCGGCATCAGCTCCACTTCGGTCGCCAGACGCCGACGCCAACTTAGGCGGTGATGTGAAACCTCGGGCGAGACCGGGCGCAATTCTACGCCCGGACCACCGCCCAGCCCTCGAAAGAGGACGGCCAGCCGCCCCGCGACCTCAGAGAGGTCGACCGCGGCTCCATCGTGCACCTGGGGTGCATCGAGGCGGCTGGCAAGGGTGTGCCACAGTTTCCCGATCGTTTCTTCGGGTTCCCATGGCTCAAAATCGATCTTGACCATCGGCCGGCCTCACCCAAAGACAGCCGTAACAAGATCGAGGAGCCCGCGTTTGATATCCTCGTCATCTGTCAGAGGTTCAATCATGGCCGCGAGGATGGCGCGGTCGGTGGACATGCCTTGTGCGATAAGTGTTGCGGCATAAACAACCAGTCGGGTGGAAACGCCTTCCTCAAGATCCTGACCCTTGAGCCCGCGCAGCTTACCCGCCAGTCGCACCAGCGGCTTGCAACGTTCCAGCGGCAGACCGCTTTCCTGCGCGACCACTTCGGCTTCCATCTGCGCGGACGGGAAATCGAACTCCAGAGAGATGAACCGCTGCCGGGTCGAAGGTTTCAGGGTTTTTAGGATATTCTGGTATCCGGGGTTATATGAGGCGACCAGCATGAAGCCGGGTGCGGCCTCAAGTTCTTCGCCGGTGCGGTCGATTGGCAGGATGCGCCGGTCATCGGTCAGCGGGTGCAGAACAACAGTAACGTCCTTGCGGGCCTCGACCACCTCATCGAGATAGCAGATTGCGCCTTCGCGCACCGCGCGGGTCAGGGGGCCATCAACCCAGACGGTTTCCCCGCCTTTCAGCAGATAACGGCCAATCAGGTCGGCGGCGGCCAGATCGTCATGGCAGGCTACGGTATAAAGCGGGCGGCCAAGTTTTGCGGCCATGTGGGCGACAAAGCGGGTTTTGCCGCAGCCCGTCGGACCTTTCAGAAGAACTGGCAAATCGTTGTTATACGCTGCGGCAAATACATCGCATTCATCGCCTTGGGGCAGGTAGAAGGGGGCGTTTGCCGCCCCCTCATTCAGTTTCATGGAACCGTCCATATCCATCACTCCGCAGGGGTTTCAGCTGCGCCGGGTTCAATGACTTCTTTCCGGGGAACCCAGATCGAGTAGATGAACAGCAGCGCACCAAGGACCACGACGATACCGGAACCCAGACGCATCCAGTAGAAGATTGCGATCTGGTCTTGTACGTCCATGAAGTAGTCTCCGACCACACGTTGCATGTGAGTCTGCACGGTACCACCGAAGGTCAACACGAAGGTCATAAAGACCATACCGCTGGTCATCAGCCAGAACGAGCCCATGTTCAGCACCTGATTGTAAGGATCACGATTCTTCAGGATCGGCATCGCGTAGCTGAAGATCGCAAGGTTGAGGCAGACATAGGCGCCGTAGAAGGCCAGGTGACCATGGGCCGCAGTGATTTGCGTACCGTGGGTATAATAGTTCACCCCGTGCAGCGTATGCAGAAAGCCCCAGACACCGGCACCGAAGAAGGCAAGCGTTGCACAACCCAGCGACCACAACAGAGCGGCTTTGTTGGGGTGGTCACGACGGCCTTTCCAGACCATGACGAAGGCAAAGGCCATCATCGCGAAGAACGGGATCACCTCTAGGCTTGAGAAGATCGAACCGATCCACTGCCAGTAACCGGGGGTACCGATCCAATAGTAGTGGTGACCTGTTCCAAGAATGCCCGAGAACAGCGCGGCGGCGACGATGACATAAAGCCATTTCTCGACCACCTCACGGTCAACACCGGTCAGCTTCAGCATCAGGTACGCCAGGATCGACGCCATGATCAGTTCCCACACACCTTCGACCCACAGGTGGACAACATACCACCAGTATTGCTTGTCCAGCGACAGGTTGCCCGGGTTGTAGAAGGCAAACAGGAACAGCAGCGCCAAACCCCACAGACCCAACAACAGGATGTTGGTGATGGCAGTCTTCTTGCCTTTCAGAACGGTCATCGACACGTTGTAAAGGAAGATCAGCGCGGCAACGACGATACCGGCCTTGACCCATTTGGGTTGCTCAAGGAACTCGCGCCCCTCTTTGCCCAGCAGCCAGTTGCCTTCGAACAGGTTGAAGACATAGGTCAAAACCACGCCCAACGTACCGACCACAAGAATGATCAGCTGCAAATAGGCCAGCTTGGGCGAATGGATTTCACGCTCGGCCTCTTCCGGGATCAGGAAATAGGCCGCCCCGAAGAAGCCCAGTATCAGCCAGACAATCAGCGAGTTGGTGTGCAGCATCCGCACGATATTGAACGGCAGAAGCTCGCTCAGGAAGTTAGGCGACACATAGATCAGACCGGCCAGCAGGCCGCCGATCACCTGGATCGCGAACAACGCCATGGCTACCGCAAAGTAGGCATAGGCGATTTTTTGGGATTCATATTTCATTGCTCCATTCCCCTTCTCAGCCAGCCTCGTTGGGCGGCCAGTCCTGAGCATCGATATTGTCCGTCCAGATCAGGAAGTTGGTCAGATCCCGGATCTCTTCGTCGCTGAGGTTGAATTGCGGCATCTGCCGACGACCGGGAATGCCGGTGGGTTGTGCCTCCATCCAGCCCTTGAGGGATTCAAAGGCCGATTCCGGGTCGTCCAACACGCCCCAACGTGTCATCACATTGCCGACTTCAGGGGCAAAGTACGCCCCTTCGCCAAGGATCGTGTGGCAGTTGATACAGGCGTGTTTTTCCCAAACATGTTTGCCCCGAACCACACTTTCGTCGAGCTTCGCGGCATTTTCGGAATTGACGATATACAGGTGTGAATGGGCTGATAGAGCCAGAAAGATGAGGATGAAGAACAGTGACCCGCCATAGAATATGTTGCGAGCCATGCTCTTTGTCATGACTTCTCGCATCGCGCTCTCCTTTGCGCAGATTAGCTAGTACAGGCAACATGACGTGCGGGTCACAGGGCTGCCTTAACGAAAGTCAAGACTTCTAAAGTATCCTCAGGAACGAGATCAGAGATCCGCAAACACCGAGAATAACGAAATGACCTTAGGGTCGCCTTGAAATCTGAGGCAATTGTGAACACTTTCGCGTCGACTTCTTGATATACCGGACGTAATCAACCACCTGAGAAAAGGTGAAAATTCCGCTTCAAAGATTGATGGGCAAAAATGGCGAACTATTCCTATATCGGTTATACACCCGGTGTCATCACGGTGAATACGATTGGGCCGGACACGGTTACGTTGGATGTCAATTTTGATCCCGACACGGATCGTCGTTTGTTCAGCGTGACTGACGCAGCCGGTGGTTTTATTCAAAACGGCGGCGGACCACCTATCCCCGATACAGGGGATGTTTTCAACGGTGACCGCTTTGACAACGAAGACGGTGATGACCTGACGCAGACCGGTACTATCACCACCCTCGATGGTTCGACCACCTTTCTAAGCGGCCCAATATACCTAGAAGAATCCTACGTTCTGTCCAAACCAGGCGGGGGCACAATTACTGTATATCGCGTCGAAGTTGACGGCG
The DNA here is from genome assembly GCF_056531345.1 of Ruegeria sp. N7. Lineage (NCBI taxonomy): Bacteria > Pseudomonadati > Pseudomonadota > Alphaproteobacteria > Rhodobacterales > Roseobacteraceae > Ruegeria > Ruegeria sp. N7. The sequence continues at coordinate 62,667 of NZ_JBQFLR010000014.1, forward strand.
TATTGGGCGGCTATATTACCTCTGAACCTCTTGTGCCCGGTACGACCTACTCGATGAACATCGTGAACGTCACGCCGACCAATGCGCCCGACACAACTGACCCGGCTGCCATCATTGACGTGCCGTGCTTTACTGCCGGAACACTTATCATGACGCCAGAAGGTCCGATGCCCATCGAGGATCTGAAGGTGGGTGACATGGTCGTGACTGCCGACAATGGACCGCAACATATACGTTGGATCGGAAAGCGAAATCTATCGCATGAGGAGCTGGTGAAAAAACCCAAGCTGCTTCCAATCCTCATCAAAGCCGGGGCCTTGGGGTGTGACTTGCCAAAACGCGACCTGCTTGTTTCGCCACAGCACCGGATGCTGGTTCGATCCCGGATCGCCGTCAGAATGTTTGACGCAGAGGAAATCCTAGTCCCCGCGCGCATTCTTACTGCCAGCCCCGGTATCAGCGTTGCAGAAGACACTGTGTCAGTCACGTATTACCATCTTTTGTTCGACCGCCATGAAATCATCTTCGCAGAAGGTGCCCCGTCGGAAAGCCTTTTTGTCGGCGCACAGGCTCTGTCCAGCGTTCCCCCAGAAGCAAGGGCAGAAATCTTCGACCTGTTTCCGGAACTAGAGACCCCTTGGCACGTTCCTCAGTCTGTGCGGCACATACCTGAAAACGGAAGACGCGCTCGTGCGCTCGTGTCCCGCCACGTAAAGAACGAACGCCCCTTAATATTCTGAACTGCAATCCGCGCTTAAGGTTCCGTGTCAGCCGTGCTTTGCTGCGCGCGGACCCGTCAGCGCTGGCCACATGGAAAACAGATACAACCCGATTGCGGCAATCCATAACCCGTCAGCCGTCAGCATGGCGGTCATATATCCACCTGCTAGCCCGGACCCCAGCCAGCGGACCAAAGCCGCCGCCGCCATAAGCCCGTATCCGACCGCCATGGGCGACGGAGCAACAAGGGGCCGGCCACTGTGGCCAAGGGCGGCGCGGCTCATGACGGCAAGGGTCATGCCACCAACGCACCCGATCCCCAAAATGTGCAGCGCGCCGATCTCATTGCCATATCCGGTGACGGCAGACCCCCACAGCAACAACCCAAGGGCCAGCATCATCAGGCCCAGGTGCAAAGCAATCAGGATCGGCTGCCGCAACGCCCAACCCGCTCTCCACCGTGCCATGCGCATCAGCTGGGCGCCGCCCAGCAACAACGCGCAGATACCCGCCAAGAAAACACTGCCCAAGGTCAGAACCAACAACGGCAGCACAAGGGCAAGCGCCATCACGGCCTTTTCCAGCGCCGCGTTTGAAACCGGCCACAGGGCTTCGGGAACACCGTCGCGTTTCATTGCATTGCGCGTAAAGGCCGGAGTAATACGTCCCCCCAGTATCGCTATCATTGAACACAAGGTCAGCAGCCCTGCGCGGACCCCGGTATTCAACGTGTCTGTGGTGATATCAATCCATTCCAGATGAACCATCAGGTTGGCCACCCACACCAAACTCAGAAGATACAGAAATATCATGTTCTGTGGCTTGGGCCTTCGTACCAGCTGGCTAGCAATTTTCAGGACAAGAATCGGAACAAAGCTCAGGTCAACAATCGCGACGGTAATCGGAGAGAGCGATCCTGAAAACCACACCGCCAACCGCCCCGCCATCCAGATCAGCGCTACGATCGTGACAAAGCGCGCCCGCACTTCCGGCGTACCGGTCCAGTTTGGAACTGCGGTCAGAAAAAACCCACCCAGTGCTGCCGTCGCATAGCCAAAAATCATCTCATGGGCATGCCACATGACCGGGGGCATTCCATAACTTTGCTCGGCATAGGGTAAGAGCCCATCCAGTGAGGCCAGCCAAACACCCCAGGCGACACCAGCAAACACACCATAAAGACCGGCAGAAAGGAAAAATACCCGAAAGCCTTCGCTGAAAATGCGCGATATTGCAGATGACATGCCTGCTCTCCATGGCCCATCTCGTCCTTCAACAAGCAGTACTGTCCGACGGGATTCGGGCACTTAACCGAAATCAAGACGACAAAAACATGTGCGAAAAAAACAGGTTTTATTGCTGAAATCTGCGTCTGGTTTTTGCCCAAAGAACGAAGTTAGCGCCGCGCCCGTTGACTTTGGTCAAGGATGACAATCCCGTGATGGATCAGTCTCCGCATTGCCTCACCACGCAAATGGAGAGTGATCATGTCACTTGGAATCAGCTACAACAAGACCGGCCGCGCTTTTGGGGTCGGATTGGCAATGTTGTTGGGCAGCGTCGCTGCTCCAGCTTTTGCCGACGAGCCAACACTTAGCGACGAAGCCTTTGAAGCTTCGAAACAACTGTACTTTGAACAATGTGCAGGCTGCCACGGGGTTTTGCGCAAAGGCGCTACCGGCAAAAACCTGGAGCCGCATTGGAAGAAGACCGCAGCCGACGGCACCGTAACCGAAGGCGGCACCCTGAAACTGGGTCAGGAACGCCTTGAGAAAATCATCGCCTGGGGAACTGAAGGCGGGATGAACAACTTCTCGGACATCATGTCCGAGCAGGAAATCAAGGATATGGCGACCTACATCATGATGGAGGCCCCAAAGCCGCCTGAAATGTCGCTGGAACAGATGAAGGCAACCCGCAAGGTTTACGTCGAAGAAGCAGACTACCCGACCGAGCCGCTTCACGGCCGCAACTGGGAAAACTTCTTTGTCGTCATCGAACGCGATGTGGGCAAGGTTGCCGTCATCGACGGTGACACGAAAGAAGTGCTGACGCATATTCCGACCGGCTATGCCGTGCACGTCCTGAAGGCTTCGGAACATCACAACATCACCGAACCCGAAACACCTGGACGTTTCTGGTACACAATGGGCCGTGACGGCAAGATGACCAAGATCGACCTCTGGCAAACGCCGGACAAGATGCTGGTTTCAGAAGTCAAGATTGCCTATGACGCGCGAGATGTTGCCGTGTCGGGTGACGGTAAATACGTCATCGGTGGTGGGTACTGGCCGCCTCACTTTGCGATCGTTGATGCGCAGACCATGGAGCCGGTCAAAGTCGTTTCGACCCGTGGCACAAACGTAGATGGTGAGTATGTGGAAGAAGCCCGTGTGGCCGCTATCTACACCACGCCGAACGAACCCACCTGGATCGTTGCCGTGAAAGAGCTGGGTCAGCTCTGGCAGGTTGACTACACCGACCTCGACAACTTGCGGATTGACAAGATCAACTCGGCCAAGTTCCTGCATGACGGGTTCTTCGACCCGACAGGCCGGTACTTCCAGATCGCGGCAAACGCATCGAACAAGATGGTCGTTGTCGATACTGAAACGCACAAGCTTGAGGCGATGATCGACACCGCTGCCCTGCCGCACCCCGGCCCGGGCGCGAACTGGATTGACCCGAACTGCGGACCTGTGGCGGGCACAACCCACCTGGGTGTCGGTACCGTGACAGTCTGGGGCAACGACCCAGAAGGTCACCCGGAACAGGCGTGGAAAACCTGTTACGAGGTGGAAACCGACGGTCCCGGCCTGTTTGTCCGTACCCATCCTAACTCGGACTACATCTGGGCTGACCAGACCAAACACCCCGAGCCGGAAATTCAGCAATCGGTTCAGGTCATCTCGAAAGAGACCGGTGAGATCGTGAAAACCATTCAGATCACCGAAGACGAAGGCAGCGCCGCTGTTCACTTCGAATTCAACGCCGATGGTACCGAGGTTTGGGTTTCCAAGTGGAACCTGTCGGATTCGAAAGAACCCAATGGCCAGATCGTGATCTTCGACGCCAAGACATTGGAAGAGATCGGTCGGATTGACGGGCTTTACGCCCCGACCGGCAAGTTCAATGTCCACAACCGGTCGAACCACGTCACCTGACGGGTTCGCAACTTAAACCGGAAAGGGCGGGCCCCTCGCCCGCCCTTTCCTCGTTTGACAGATCCGCCAAACTCACCGGCCTGCCACCAAAGGCCAGATAAGACAGCCAAAACGGAGCCCGGATATGACTTCCGAACCGGATAAGAAAAAACCGATCTGGCGCCGGTATTTCCTGTGGGGAATGCCCGTGGCCGGCATTGCTGCGGCCTTTGCCGCCGGCATCATCTTCTGGGGTGGGTTCAACACCGCCATGGAAGCCACAAATACCAAGGAATTCTGTGTCTCGTGCCACGAGATGCGGGATTTTGTTTATGCGGAATACCAGGGCACGATCCACGACGTGAACCGTTCGGGCGTTGGTGCGGTCTGCTCGGACTGTCACGTACCCAAGGACTGGACCCACAAGATCATCCGCAAAATAAAGGCCTCGAAAGAGCTTTATGGAAAGGTGGTCGGTACCATCAACACCCGCGAGAAATTCGAAACCAAGCGCATTCATCTTGCCATGAATGAGTGGGAGCGGATGAAAGCAACGGACTCGCGCGAGTGTCGAAACTGCCATGACTTTGAATCGATGATGCCCGAGTTCCAGCGGCCCCGTGCGCGTCAGCAGCACCTGAACGCAATGGAAACCGGTCAGACTTGTATCGACTGCCACAAGGGCATAGCCCACTCGAACATCCGAGACCGCGCAACCGACGAGTATCTGGAAGAGCTTGAAGCACCAAACCCGGCCTTCATCCGGCCAATTCCGCCAGAATACCTTGCCAGCCTTGAACGGATCGAAGCCAAGGAAGCTGCCGAGGCCGAGGCTGAGAAAGCTGCAAAGAAAGCCCAGCAGGAGGCCGTTCAGGCCCAGATTGCGGCAGCAGTTGACGCCGCTGTCGCGGAAGAGCGGGCAGCGGCTGCAACCGATGGTTCGGCAACACCTGCCAGCAGTGAAAGCGGCGATGTCGGTGCCAACATCGACTGGAATGCGGTGGCCAGTGCGGACTTGAAACTGTTCTATCCAGGCCAGGCGTCGTTTGAATGGGTGCAGAATGGAAAAACCCATGGCGGGGCCCGTCCGCTGACCAAAGGTGGCGATCAATGTTCGACCTGTCATGCCAAGGAACTGGATGCGATTGGTAACAAGATCGTTGCCGGTGGCGAGTTGGAACCCACTCCGATCCCCGGCAAACGCGGTGTGATCGACGCAACCGTTCAGGCGGCACATGATGACGAAAACCTGTACATCCGTCTGCAATGGCCGGATGTGGGGCACAACCCTGCTCCGTTTGTCGATGGCGGCAAAATGGATCCTGAAAACCAGATCAAGGTCGCTATGATGATCACTGGAACCGGTATCGAACTGGGCGATCAGGTCGGGTGCTGGGCGTCGTGCCACGCCGACAACACCTATATGCCCTTTGCGCCTGAGGCCGATGCAATTGCCGCAATCGGGGATGTTTCCGGTCGCCTGACCGCTCAGGACACCGTGACCAAGTACCTCAGCGAAAGCCGCACCGAGATCGAGATCAAAGGTCGAGGCGGCAAGGCTTTGGGCGGTTGGGACAAGTTGCAGGCCGCCGAACAAATCGAGCAGTATCTGGCTGACGGTACCTATCTTGACCTGATGCGTGTCTACGCGGACGGCAGTGCCACAAATGGTTATCTGCTGGAACAGCGGGTGGTCAATGATGGTGAGATTGCAGCCTCGGCAAACCTGTCTGGTGGCATGTGGACGGTTGTTTTCACACGTCCGCTGAACTCAGGCGCACCCGGCGATGTTCCGCTGGAGGCCGGTCAAACCTATACGGTCGGTTTTGCCATCCATGATGACTTTGCCGCCGCACGGTTCCACCACGTAACGCTGGATACCAGCCTAGCGCTCGACGACGACAGCGCGTTTATCAACGTGGTCAAGCAATAACAGTTTGGGGCCGGTTCTCCCGGCCCCAATTACTTTGGAAAGGAGACATGGACCATGAAACCCCACCGCCTTCTTCCCGCGCTGCTGCTTCTTGCCGCGCCAGCCTGGTCAGATGAAACCGCCGAGATCTGCGCCGAAGCCGAAGAACGTTATGTCGAGCTGTTCGGCCACCCCTCGGCCTCGGTCGAGGACGCCAAAGTGGTTTTGATGTACAACTACAATTTCTGCCCGTTCGAACTGACCGTAAAGGCAGGTACAACTGTCCGATGGGTGAATGTCGACAAGCGCACCAGCCACAGTGTGTTGCTGAAAGATGGCAGCGAACCCGAAAGCGACCGGTTGTTCCCGGAAGAAACGGTTGAAATGACCTTCCTGACACCCGGCCCTCAGGATTATCTCTGCGGGCCCCATTGGGAGACACAGAACATGATCGGGGTGATCACTGTCGAGCCCTGATCCCGGGTGTTTTCATAGGCTGAACAGAGGGGCGCGGGCGCAAATCCCGCGCTCCTTAACTTATGTCAAGGAGGTTGGTTTTCGATTGCGCCAATCTGCCCTCATGACACGCCCGGCCTACCCAGCAACGTCCCGCAAAAGCATTGGATTCGCGCAGGAAACCCCGGGTTTCGAAGACATTCAGACCCAGCGAGTTTGAACATGAGCGGTAAGGTTTTTCTGATTGGTGCAGGCCCCGGCGACCCCGAACTGATGACGCTGCGTGCCCTGCGAATGCTGCAGGAAGCAGATGTGGTGGTCTATGACAGGCTGGTGTCTGCTGATATCCTGAATCTGCACGCCGAAGGCGCGCGGCTGATCCCTGTTGGGAAAGCGCCCAAATGCCACACCGTCCCACAGGACCGGATCAACGAAATCCTTCTGGAAGAGGCCAGCGCAGGTCACACGGTCGCCCGTCTGAAAGGTGGCGATCCGATGATCTTTGGCCGCGGCTCGGAAGAAGCCGCTTATCTGATGGCCCATGGCGTGGCAGTCGAATACGCACCGGGGATCACGGCGGCGCAGGGCGCGTCCTGCTCGACCGGCGTGCCACTGACCCATCGCGGTCTGGCCACCTCGGTTCAATATGTTACCGGACACCGGCAGGCAGACAAAGTGCTGGACCTGGACTGGAAACGCCTGGCCGACCCGGACACGACACTGGTGGTCTATATGGGTGTGGCCAATATCGGCCAGATCGCCATGGGGCTGATGACCGAAAACCTGCCAGGATCGACGCCGGTTCTGGCCATCGGAAATGCGACGACACCTGATGAACGCCGGCTGGTGTCACGGCTGGACCAATTGGCCAACGACGTGCGCACCTCCGGGTTGAAGGCACCAACGCTTTTCATCATCGGCAAAGTTGTCTCACTCTACGCCGAACAGCCCGTGGCGAACATTCTGGAACGGGCTCATGGCTAAGCTAGGGTGCAGAAATCGTGTGCCGTGTCCCGCGCCGAACAGAAATGTGCCCGGCCACAAGGGGTGGGTCGCCCGAACCTTTCTGACAACTGCGGTTCTGGCCGCAACGTCCGCCTTTGCTGCCGATGTCATTGATCCCAACGCACTGAAAAGACTTGTGCATCAGGATTGCGGCTCGTGCCACGGGTTATCGCTGAAAGGCGGCCTGGGGCCTGATCTGCGCTCGAAAACACTGGAGCATTATGACGCCGAGGTTTTGACCGGCGTCATCCTTGACGGCATCCCCGATACGGCGATGCCCCCGTGGCGGCCCCTGATCAGCGAAGAAGAGGCCGAATGGATTGCCCGATACCTGCTGGAACAGGAGGCACAATGAAACACCTTATCCTCAGCCTTGCGGCGACATTGATGATGACCACGGCCCAGGCCGAGCCGATGGCGACAGGAGACCTTGGGCTGGTGATCGAACGTGCCAGCGGATCGGTCCTGTTGGTGGACCAGTCCGACCGTGCAGCTCTGGCCCGGATAGAAGGATTGGGCGATCTGTCCCACGCCTCGTTGGTCTATTCACCGGATGAACGTTTTGCCTATGTCTTTGGCCGTGACGGAGGCCTGACCAAGGTTGACATTGTCACCCGCCAGATCGTGAACCGTGTTGTGCAGTCCGGAAACGCCATTGGTGGCGCAATCTCGGACGATGGCGCCTTTGTAGCTGTATCGAATTACGAACCCGGCGGTGTGCGCGTGTTTGATGCGCAAACGCTGGAGATGGTGGCTGACATTCCCACCGGCAGCAAAACGATTGGTCTGGTCGACGCGCCGGGCCGCCGTTTCGTTTTCACAATGTGGGACACCGGCGAGACATGGATCGCGGATTTCGCACAAGGCGCGCCCGAGATCACCAAGATCCCCGATATCGGCAAGAACCCTTATGACGCGCTGATCACTGCCAATGGCCGCACCTATATCACCGGCCTGTTTGGCGAGGATGGTCTGACCGCGCTTGATCTGTGGTCCGACAACCCGGAACCGATCCGCGTTCTACCCGGCTATGGCCGTGGTCAGGAGGAAATGCCGGTCTACAAGATGCCCCATCTGGAAGGTTGGGCGCTGACAGGGTCCGAATTTGTCTTGCCCGCCGTTGGCCACCACGAGGTTTTGTGGATCGACGCCACCACCCTGACCGAGACCGGACGCACGCAAACCTACGGACAGCCGGTTTTTGCCATGGCCCGCCCGGACGGGCGGCAGGTCTGGGTTAACTTTGCCCACCCGCTGAACGATACCATTCAGGTCATCGATACCGTCAGCAAACAGATCATCCACGAATTCAAGCCCGGCCCTGCCGTTTTGCACATGGAATTCACTCCGCGCGGGCACGAGGTCTGGATCAGTGTGCGCGATGCGAACAAGGTCATGGTTTATGACACGCGTAGCTTCGAAAAACTACGTGAGATCGAGGCCGAAAGCCCGTCGGGTATCTTCTTTACCGCGCGTGCGCACAAAACGGGTCTGTAAGTCATGCAACACATTACAGACCCGATCGACCGCCGCTTGCTGGATGAATTTCAGCGCGATTTCCCGGTAACCGAACGCCCGTTTCAGGTTCTTGGAAACGCACTTGGACTTGACGAAAGCGAAGTCATCCACCGCCTTTCAAGAATGCGCACTACGGGTCGCATCACGCGGGTTGGCGCAACCATCACGCCCGGCGCGGTGACGGCCAGTACGCTGGCGGCTGTGTCCGTCCCGGAGGAGCGGCTGGAAGAGGTCGCCGCCCTGATCGACGCCGAACCGGGTGTAAACCACAATTATCAGCGCGAGGACGCCTGGAACCTCTGGTTTGTTGCAACCGGCCCGGATCGGGCGCATGTGAATGCTACCCTAGCGCGGATCAGCCGGGTCACCGGGCTGCGGGTGCTGGATTTGCGGCTGGTGCGCCCTTTCAACGTTGATCTTGGGTTCCGCATGATCGGCGGGGTCAAAACCGTGCCTACAGCACGCCAGGTGGATGCAACTGCGATGCGCGAGGGTGATCGGTATCTACTGCAGACGCTGAGTTCGGGACTGTCTCTGGTCGCTGAACCCTATGCAGATTTGGCACATTCACTGAACCGGGACGTTGATGATGTGATGGCGCGAGTCATCGCGTTGCATTCGGCCGGTATCATCTCGCGGCTGGGCGTCATCGTACGTCACCGGGCGCTTGGCTGGTCGGCCAATGCGATGGTTGTCTGGGACCTGCCAGCGGAGCAGGTCGATACAGCCGGCCCCGCTTTGGCGGCTTTCCCCGGTGTGACCTTGTGTTACGAGCGCAACCCGGTGCCCGGTGTGTGGCCATATCGCCTGTATTCCATGATCCACGCGCGATCCCGCAGCGAAGCTTTGGACGTACTGGCCCGTGCGACGGCCCTGCCAGAACTATCGGGCGCACGGAACAAGGTTCTGTTCTCAACCCGCTGCTTCAAGCAGACCGGCGCGCTGATTCAAACCAAAGAGGTCGCCGCATGACGCTGGACCAAACTGACCGTGCGATCCTGAACCGGATGCAAGACGATCTGCCACTGGTTTCACATCCTTACGCAACAGTCGCCAAAGAACTTGGCCTGTCCGAGGCCGAATTGCTGGCGAGCCTGACGCGCATGAAAGAGACCCGCGTCATCACACGTTTTGGGCCGTTTTTCGATGCCGCGGCGATGGGCGGTGCTTTTTGCCTCTGTGCGATGGCCGTTCCGGTCGGGGAATTTGAAGCCGTCCTGACCAAAGTCAATACACACCCCGAGGTCGCCCATAATTATGAACGCACGCACCGGCTGAACATGTGGTTCGTACTGGCCACGGAAACGCCCGAAGGGATCGAGGCCGCGGCCGATGCAATCGAACGGGAAACGGGGATCGAGGTTCTTTGTTTCCCCAAACTTCAGGAATTTTATATCGGCTTTCGGGTGGCGGCATGATCGACGCAACAGACAGACAGATTATCCAAGCACTACAGGGCGGATTGCCTCTGGTTTCTGCCCCATATGCTCAGGTTGCTGATGATCTGGGGATGCAGGAAGCCGATCTGCTTGAGAGGCTGTCAGCCCTCAAAGCGCGTGGCGTAATCCGCCGCATCGCGGCCGCCCCCAACCACTACAAGCTGGGCATGACCTCGAACGGCATGACTGTCTGGGATGTCGAAGATGACCGCATCGCCGAATTGGGCGCTCAGATCGGTGCTCTACCCTTTGTCACCCATTGCTATGAACGCCCGCGCGCCCTGCCCGACTGGCCCTACAATCTGTTTGCCATGGTTCACGGATCGGATCGGGATGAAGTCGAGGAAAAACGCGCCCAGATCACTACGATCCTGGGTGACGCCTGCCGGGCCAAGGATATCCTCTATTCCACGCGCATTCTGAAAAAGACCGGGCTGCGCCTGAAAAAGAAAGGCTGAGACGATGTTCCGCCTGACCGAATACATGCACCAGCTGGTCAAACCGACCCCGGTGCGAAAACGCCGCCCCGGTCCTGTGAAACCGGTTGTAATCTGGAACCTAACGCGGCGCTGCAATCTGAAGTGCCGTCATTGCTACACCGTCTCGGCGGATGTTGCGTTCCCGGGCGAACTCAGCCACGAGCAAGCCATGGTAACCCTTGAGGATCTGGGCCAGTTTCGCGTCCCGGCCCTGATCCTCTCGGGCGGGGAACCGCTGGACCGATTTGATTTCTTCGACATTGCCAAACGTGCCCGCGACCTTGTGCCGATGCTGGCGCTGTCGACCAACGGGACACGCATTCATGATGAGACCGCCGACATGATTGCCGATGTCGGATTCAACTACGTTGGTATCTCGTTGGATGGGATCGGGGCCACGAATGACTGGTTCCGCGGCGTTGAAGGGGCTTTTGCCGACGCCCTGCGCGGTGTGCGCGAATGCAAGAGGCGCGGCATCAAGGTTGGCTTGCGGTTCTGCCTGACCGAAGGCACGCAGCATCACCTGCCGGACCTGCTTCAGCTATGCGATGACGAGGGCGTCGACAAGTTTTACCTGTCGCACCTGGTTTATGCCGGGCGCGGCGACAAGAACCGCGGCGAGGATGCTGAGCATCAGCGCACCCGCAAGGGAATGGATCTGCTGTTGGAGCGCGCGTGGGAGGCTGCCTCGGGCGGTCGCCCGCTGGATATCGTGACCGGCAACAATGATGCAGACGCGGGGTATTTTCTGAACTGGATTCGTGCGCATTTCGACGCTGACAAGGCTGCGCATGTCCGCGAGCATCTGGCCGCTTGGGGAGGAAATTCCAGCGGTTTGGGTGTGGCCAATATCGACAATCTGGGCCGGGTCCATCCTGACACCTACTGGTCCGATTATACAGTAGGCAACGTTAAGACTAATCCGTTTTCCGAGCTTTGGACCAGCGACGATCCGATGCTGGCCATGCTGCGCACGCGTCCGCGCCCGCTTAGGGGTCGATGTAGGGCCTGCGAGCTAAAGGACGTCTGCGGTGGCAACACCCGCATCCGGGCCCTGCAACTGACCGGTGATCCCTGGGCCGAAGATCCGGCCTGTTACCTGACAAACGAAGAAATCGGTGTTGACGACGCAGGCGAGCGTCTGCGGGTTACGCCGTTCCGGGGGAAAAGCCATGATCCGGCGCATCAATTCTTTTAATCCCGTCTGCTCTGAGCCTTCGACATGGGTGCCAGAGACACCCAAGGGAGCCTCCGGCGGGAGTATTTTTGAAAAGATGAAGCTCGTGGTGATGTGTTCCGTGCTGACCGCAGGTGCAGCCTGGGCAGACGCACCAACGGATTATGCTGAACATTGTGCGTCCTGCCACGGTGAAAACCGTCTGGGCGGCGTCGGCCCGGCCTTGATCCCAGAGACGCTCCAGCGCATGCGCGGGCCCCGCATCGCAGCGGTGATAGCCGAAGGGCGCGCGGCGACGCAGATGCCTGCTTTCTCGCACGAACTTGACGCTTTGCAGATTGAAGAGCTGGCTGGCTGGCTAAAATCACCGCTGGAAACCGACCCCGAATGGGGCGAGGCCCATATCATGGACAGCCGCACGCTGGATGACGGTTACATCCCCGTTGAGGCGCCAGTGTGGTCAAGTGACCCGATGAACATCACTCTGGTGGTCGAAACCGGGGACCATCACGTCAGTGTGCTGGATGGTGACACGTTTGAGGTTCTGGACAGGTTCGAGACACCTTTTGCGGTTCACGGCGGGCCGAAGTTCAGCCCGGATGGGCGTTTCGTTTTCATCATGTCCCGGGATGGCTGGGTTCAGAAATACGACATCTGGGCCCTGCAACAGGTGGGGCGCGTACGGGCGGGGCTTAACAGCCGTAACATCGCAATGTCCGGCGACGGCAAGTGGCTGGCTGTTGCGAATTATTTGCCCAACAGTCTGACCTTGCTGTCGACCGAAGACTTGTCGGTGGCAAAAGTCATTGCGATCAAAGGAAAAGCGGGAAAATCCAGCCGCGTATCCGCGGTGTATCAGGCCCCCCCGCGTGAGAGCTTTGTTCTGGCGCTCAAGGATGTTCCCGAGATCTGGGAGGTCTTCTACGGAGCCAACCCGCCGCAATCCGGGCTGGGTCACGACTTTCGCATCGAAGGGCAGTTCAAGAACCCCGATCCTTTCCCGGTGCGCAAGATCACAACGCCCGACTATCTGGACGATTTCTTTTTCGATCAGAGCTATGAATACGTCATGGGTGCCGCGCGCGATGGCAAGGGCGGACAGGTGATCGACCTTGTTATTGGGCACAAGGTGGCCGATCTGGACTTGCCGGGGATGCCGCATCTAGGCTCGGGGATTACGTGGAAACATGGCGATACGACCGTTATGGCCACGCCGCATCTGACTGACGGCACGGTGTCGGTGATCGACATGGGGACTTGGGAAACCGTCAAGCGGATCAAGACCGAAGGGCCGGGATTCTTCATGCGGAGCCACGAGAATTCGCCTTTCGTCTGGGCCGATGTCTTCTTTGGTCCCAACAAGGATGCCATGCATGTGATCGACAAGCAAAGCCTTGAAATCGTAAAGACTTTGCGCCCTGCCCCGGGCAAGACCGTGGCACATGTAGAGTTCACAAAGGATGGCCGCCACGCGCTTGTGTCGATCTGGGAAGATGACGGCGCGGTGATCGTTTATGACGCGCAGACGCTGGAAGAAGTGCGCCGCCTGCCGATGCGTAAACCATCTGGGAAGTACAATGTCTGGAACAAAATCACCTTCTCGGAAGGCACCAGCCACTGAGGGCAAATGGCCGGTCTGGAAACTGGCCATTCTGCTTTTTCCAGCCACCATGTTGACCGTGGCCATCAACCTGTTTCTGGCCGGGCTGATCCTGCATAGCGCCGGTTTCGGTGTGATTGGACCGGTTCCGGCAATCCTTTGGTCAATACCTTTAGGCATACCCGCGTCCTGGTTGGCGGGGCGATGGGTGCGTGGGTTGATGGACGAAGCGGACGGCTGAAGGGAAATTCCAAAGGCCTGACGAAAGTCAAGTATCGGACAGGGAAAACCGCCTACGACTCGGGAAAGAATACCGAGTTGGATTCTCCATGCCTGCCTTTAACTCTTTCCACACCCTCCCTGTTCGCGCATTACGCGCGGCGTGTGGACTGGCAGGTATTTTCCTTCTGTTGTTGCAAATGCTTGGCCCGGTTCTGGCGAGTCCCGGTGAGAGCATGTGGGTGGAGATCTGCTCGGAGGCGGGCGCGGTCTGGGTTCAAGTTGACCTTGAAAAAGAAGGCGACAACGATCCAACCGCGCCCTGCCCGAAATGCGCGGACTGTGCGCTTTGTGCGGTGACGGTGTCAGCACCGATGCCGGGCGCTTTGCAGCCCGCAAGCGTCGGAAATGTTCAAAATGTACGTTTTGAACATGGGGGGCAGTGCATTTTGTACAGCCCCAAACACCTGTGGCCCGAAACCCGGGGGCCCCCGTTCACGACCCTAGAAGAATCTGAACGCGCCCCGCGCGCGTCCATGGCGTCCACCCAATTGATCGGAGGTGCGCCGTGGTCATAAGTCGCGCAATCCATTTCCTTCTGGCCCTCATTCTGTTCTGCGGTGTCGCAATCAGTGCACGCGCCGACAGTCTTGCCAGCTTTCTTCCTGACATCGATCCGGCTGACCTGGCCCCGGGTGCCGACGCGTTTGGCCCGGTACGCAGCGACGTGAAGGTTGCCCCGGTCCTTCGGGGTGGCGAGACCATCGCGTGGGCTTTTCTCACTTCGGACTTTGTCGGAACGACCGGCTATTCGGGCAAACCCATTCACGTGGTTGCTGCCATCGACGCAGACGCTGTTCTGACCGGTGTTCAGCTGGTCAAGCATTCCGAACCCATCGTGCTGATCGGCATTCCCAATTCCCGGATGGTTGAACTGACCGAAGGCTATGCGGGCCTTGACCTGAAACGAGAGGCCGAGACCGGGGGTGAGGGGCATGACCTAGACATTATCTCGGGTGCGACCGTGACGATCATGGTGATCGATGACAGCCTTGTGCGCGGAGGGATCAAAGTGGCCCGCGCGCTGGGACTGGGCGGATTGTCTCCGGTACAAGCTGGAGGTCCCCAGCGCGAAGTCGATTTGGCGCAGGATGCGGTTTACGACTGGACCACATTGTCTGGAGACGGCTCGGTCCGGCGGATGACGCTGGATGTCGGGCAGGTCAATGCTGCCTTTGAAGCCACCGGGGATCAGCGCGCGATCAAGCGACCCGAACCGGGCGAGCCGGATGACACCTTCATCGACATGCACATGGCGCTTGTTTCGGTCCCGTCTATCGGCAAGTCGCTGCTGGGTGAGGCTGAATACCAGAACCTGACCAACTGGCTGGACGAAGGTGAACAGGCCATTCTGGTTCTGGGGCGCGGGGCCTATAGCTTCAAGGGCTCGGGCTATGTCCGGGGTGGGATCTTTGACCGGATTCAACTGATCCAGGGCGACAGCTCGGTGCGGTTCTTTGACAAGCAGCAGCGCCGTCTGGGTGAGGTTGCCGCGCCAGATGCCCCCAGCTTTACCGAATTGGATATCTTCAAGATTCCCGCTGATGCCGAGTTTGACCCGGCCGAGCCGTTCCGCCTGCAATTGCTGGTGCAGCGTGCCGTCGGGGCGGTTGAAAAGACCTTTCTGACCTTCGATCTGGGATACAAACTGCCGGAACAGTACCTGTTGCCCGTCACCGCGCCTTCGGTCGTGGATGATGCAACAGGCGAAGCGGCCGCCAAGGCCGCCCTGTGGCAGCGCATCTGGAAGGATCGCACTGTCGAGATCGCCGGGCTTGGTGTCATGCTGCTGGTGCTGACGGCGACGTTCTTCTTCCAGTTCCACGCCACGATGAATGCGCGCGTCTTCTACTGGTTCCGCATCGGGTACCTGACGATAACCCTGTTCTTCATCGGCTGGTATGCCAATGCACAGCTGAGCGTGGTGAACCTGATGGCGCTGGCGGGCAGTCTGCGAACCGGGTTCTCGTGGGATGCGTTCCTGCTGGACCCGCTGGTCTTTATCCAGTGGTTTGCCGTGGCCGCAGCCCTGTTGTTCTGGGGCCGTGGGGCCTATTGCGGATGGCTGTGCCCGTTTGGCGCGCTTCAGGAGCTGACCAACAAGATCGCGCGGGCGCTGAAAGTGCCGCAATGGACTTTGCCCTGGGGTCTGAACGAGCGTCTCTGGCCTGCGAAATACATGATCTTTCTGGGTCTTTTTGGGCTGAGTTTCGTATCGATCCCTCTGGCCGAGCAATATGCCGAGATCGAGCCGTTCAAGACCGCGATCATTCTGAAATTCATGCGCGACTGGCCGTTTGTGGTCTTTGCGCTGGTCCTGCTGGGGATCGGGCTGTTCGTTGAACGGTTCTATTGCCGCTATCTTTGCCCGCTGGGCGGAGCGCTGGCGATCCCTGCCCGTATCCGCATGTTCGACTGGCTGCGCCGCTACAACGATTGTGGCACGCCCTGTCAGACCTGCGCCAATGAATGCCCCGTTCAGGCGATCCACCCCACCGGTGAGATCAATCCGAACGAGTGCGTCACCTGCCTGCATTGTCAGGTGCTCTATCAGTCCGAGGACAAATGTCCCGTCGTTATCCGCCGACTGAAACGGCGGGCCAAGACCGGGTCGGTCACACCTAAGACCCCCCTCGGGCAACCACCGGCGAACCATCCGAACGCCAAACCGAAAACCGTTTCCTAAAAAGGAGGAACGACCATGTCGGACCAAGAAAACAAACTGAACATCACGCGCCGCGGAATGCTGGGGGCCACTGCCACCGGTGCCGTCATCGCCGGGACCGGTCTGGGATCGACCCTGATGACCGCGAAAGAGGCCAGCGCTGCCGCCAAGCAGCATCTGGAACCGGGCGAGCTGGACGAATATTACGGCTTCTGGTCGTCGGGCCAGACTGGCGAGCTGCGCATTCTGGGCGTGCCGTCCATGCGCGAGCTGATGCGGGTGCCGGTGTTCAACCGCTGCTCGGCCACGGGCTGGGGCCAGACCAACGAGTCGCTGAAGGTTCTGACCGAAGGCCTGCTGCCTGAAACCAAGGAATTCCTGGCTGCAAACGGCAAGGTCACCTATGACAACGGCGACCTGCACCACCCGCATATGTCGTTCACCGACGGCACCTATGATGGCCGTTATCTGTTCATGAACGACAAGGCCAACACCCGCGTGGCCCGTGTGCGTTGTGACGTGATGAAATGCGACAAGATCATCGAGATCCCGAACGCGCATGACATCCACGGCCTGCGTCCGCAGAAATTCCCGCGCACCGGCTATGTCTTTGCCAATGGTGAGCACGAGGCCCCGCTGGTCAATGACGGCCAGATCCTTGATGATCCGTCGCAATATGTGAACATCTTTACCGCCATCGACGGCGACAGCATGGAAGTTGCATGGCAGGTGATGGTGTCGGGCAACCTCGACAACACCGACTGCGACTATCAGGGCAAATACGCCTTCTCGACCTCGTATAACTCGGAAATGGGTATGAACCTGGCCGAGATGACCGAGAACGAGCTGGACCATGTGGTCGTGTTCAACCTCAAAGGTATCGAAGAAGCCGTAGCGGCCGGGAACTATCAGGAACTGAACGGCGTCAAGGTCGTGGACGGGCGTAAAGAGGCGGGTGGAAACCTGACCCGGTACATCCCGATCCCGAACTCGCCACACGGTGTGAATGCGGCACCCGACAAGAAACACATCATGATCAACGGCAAGCTGTCGCCGACTGTATCCGTGATCGATGTGGAAAAGGTCGATGCGCTGTTCAGCGAAAACGCCGATCCGCGTTCCGCTGTTGTCGCCGAGCCGCAGCTGGGCCTTGGCCCGCTTCACACGGCATTCGACGGCAAGGGCAACGCCTATACCACCCTGTTCCTGGACAGCCAGGTGGTGAAGTGGGACATCGCCAAGGCGATCGAGGCCTATGCGGGTGCCGATGTTGACCCGATCGTCGACAAGGTCGACGTGCATTACCAGCCGGGCCACAACTCGACCTCGATGGGTGAAACTGCCGAAGCTGATGGCAAGTGGCTGATTTCGATGAACAAGTTCTCGAAAGACCGCTTCCTGAACGTGGGTCCTCTGAAGCCCGAGAATGAGCAGCTGATCGATATTTCCGGCGACAAGATGAAGGTGGTCCATGACGGCCCGACCTTTGCCGAGCCGCATGACTCGATCATTGTTCACCGGTCCAAGGTGAACCCGGTCAATGTCTGGGACCGCAACGACCCGATGTGGGAAGAGGCGCGTGCGCAGGCTGCCGCTGACGGTGTCGATCTGGACGAAGGTACCGAGGAACCGATCCGGGATGGCAACAAGGTGCGGGTCTACATGACCTCGACCGCGCCCGTGTTCAGCATGGAGAAGTTCACCGTCAAGCAGGGTGACGAGGTGACCGTCTATGTCACCAACCTCGATGACGTGGATGATGTGACCCACGGCTTCTGCCTGTCGAACTTCGGTATCGCGATGGAAGTTGCACCGCAGGCCACCGCCTCGGTCACGTTCATTGCCGACCGTCCGGGCGTGCACTGGTTCTATTGCCAGTGGTTCTGTCACGCGCTGCACATGGAGATGCGCGGCCGGATGTTTGTTGAGCCGCGGAGCGCATAAACATGCGTTGGCCACTGCTCATACCGCTCATGCTCGGCTCGCCCCTTTGGGCGGCGGAATGGGATGTGCCCAACCGGGCGGGGGCCATCAACGAGATACTGGCGCAGGCGGCGGATGGAGACACCCTTCGCCTGAGCCCCGGCGTTTACGTCGAGCAGTTGGTTCTGGACCGGCCCGTGACCCTCGACGGGCTGGGACAGGCCACCATCGACGGACAAGGCCAAGGCAGCGTGATCACAGTGACCGGGCCGGGCGTGACCCTGCGCGGGCTGACGGTGATCGGATCAGGCTCGGATCATGACGGGATCGACAGCGGCATCCAGCTGACCAAGACGGCGCGCGCGCCGGTGGTCGAGGATAACGTGCTGCTGGGCAATCTTTACGGCATCGACATACACGGTGCGAAGGACAGCATCGTACGACGCAACCGGATTGAAGGGCGACAGGATCGCCACATGAACGCGCGTGGCAATGGTGTCTATGTCTGGAACGCGCCGGGTGCAGTGGTTGAAGGCAATGACATCCGCTATGGGCGCGACGGGATCTTTGTGAACTCGTCCAAGAAGAACACCTTTACCGGCAACCTATTCCGCGATCTGCGGTTTGCCGTTCACTACATGTATGCCGACGACTCGGTCGTCAGCGACAATGTCTCGATCGGCAACGATCTGGGCTATGCGGTGATGTTCACGACCAATGTGCGGGTCGCCAACAATGTCTCGATCGGGGACCGCGAACATGGCGTGATGCTGAATTACGCCAACAAGAGCGTCATCACCGGCAATGTGGTGAAAGGTGCCAAGGAAAAATGCACCTTCCTCTATAACTCGAACAAGAACGAATTCACCGACAACTGGTTTGAGGGATGTGGCATCGGTATCCACTTTACCGCTGGCAGCGAACGCAACCGCATTGTTGGCAATTCATTCATCGGAAACCGGACGCAGGTGAAATACGTCTCGACCAAGTGGGTCGAGTGGTCCGAGGACGGGCGCGGCAATTACTGGTCCGATTTTGCCGCCTATGATGTGGATGGCAACGGTATCGCCGATGTCCCCTATCGACCCAATGACAGTATGGACCATGTGCTGTGGACCCAACCCGCAGCCAAATTGCTGCTCGGCTCGCCTGCCGTGCAGCTGGTGCGCTGGTCGCAATCGGCCTTCCCGGCACTGTTGCCGGGGGGTGTGATGGACAGCAACCCATTGATGCAAGCCCCTGAACCCCCAGCTATGAAAAAGGTGCCTCATGACGGATAAGGCCCTGTCAATTGACCATGTCAGCAAGAACCGGGGGAAAACCCGCGTTCTTGACGATATCACCCTGTCCCTTGCCCCCGGTCAGCGCGTGGCGCTGCTGGGCCATAACGGCGCGGGAAAGTCGACCCTGATCAAATCCATCCTTGGCCTGACGCCCATTCGGGACGGAGCCATTCGGATCGGGGGCGCCACCCCCGGCAGCGCGCAGGCGCGGCGGGATACGGCCTATCTGCCCGAGGCGGTCTCGTTTCACCCGGCGTTGACCGGGCGCGAGCAGCTGACGCTGTTTGCAAAACTGTCCGGGTCAAAAGCCGATGTTCCCGGCCTGCTGGAGCGCGTTGGCCTGAGCGACGCATTGGACCGCCGGATCGGTGCCTATTCCAAGGGGATGCGGCAACGACTGGGACTTGCGCAGGTGCTGCTGGGACAGCCGAAAGTGGCGCTGCTGGATGAGCCGACATCGGGCCTGGACCCGATCTCGCGTCAGGACCTCTATGCCATTATCGACGAATTGGCCGCGCAGGGTACTGCGGTGCTGATTGCCAGCCATGCGTTGACCGAGGTTGAGGCCCGCACCGACCGGATCGCCATCATGCGCAAGGGTCGGATGGTGGCCGATGACACGCTGAACAACCTGTCGGCGCTGGCCGGGCTGCCGATCCGCCTGAAGGTGCGCGCCAGCGCCAATGCAGATGCCCTGGCCGCTGAACTGGGCGGCAACCGGATCAACGGCGCATCGGTCGAGCTGCTGTGTACACCCGAAGACAAGATGGAGGCCCTGCGCCGGATCGCCGGGTTGGGCGATGCAGTGGCGGATGTGGAAATGACCCCGCCCAAGCTGGAGGATCTTTATCGCCACTACGCACAAGAGGAGAGGACATGACCCGCTTCCTTGCCATCACCCGAACTGAAATGCTGATCCTGCGCCGCAACCGCTGGCTGTTGGTTGCCACGCTGATCATGGTGCTGTTCGCCTTGGCGCTGACCTTTGCGGGCAGTGCGCCCACCGGCACATTGGGTGTTGATATGCTGACCGTTTCGGTCGCGTCGATGACCACGCTGTCGGTTTACCTTGCGCCTTTGCTGGCGCTGATGATTTCCTTCGATGCCATCGCGGGCGATGTGGACCGGGGCAGCCTGTCGCTGCTGCTGTCTTATCCGGCTGGACGCGGGGAAATCCTGTTGGGCAAGTTCTGCGCCCATCTGGCCGCGCTGGCCTTTGCCATGACCGTGGGTTTTGGCACCGCAGGCGCGGTAGCCGCGTTCTTTGGTGGTGCGGGGCCGGAAAGCCTGATGGCGCTGGTGCGACTTATCCTGACCTCGATCCTGCTGGGCGCCGTGTTTCTGGCGCTTGGATACCTGCTGTCCGCTTTGGCGAGGGGCGCCACGGCGGCAGCGGGTCTGTCGGCCGGGCTTTGGCTGGTTTTTGTCGTCCTTTATGATCTGGGCCTGTTGGGGGCCGTCGTCATGGACAAGGGCGGCGCATTCACCCAATCCGTCTTTCCATGGGTGATGGTGGCCAACCCGGCCGACGCGTTCCGTTTGTGGAACATCGCCGCGACGGAAGGCGTGGCCATGGCTTCGGGCATGACCGGGGCCGCACAGGCGCTGCCGGTCTGGGCCGCACCCGCGTCGCTGCTGATCTGGCCGGTGCTGGGCTTTGCCCTCGCCCGGCTGGCTTTCCGGAGGGTCGAGCCATGAGACGCCTTGCCCTGATCGCATTGCTCGCACTGGCGGCCTGCAAGGAAGAGCTGGCCGAGGCCCCTGACCCGGTCGACCTGACACCCGATGCGCTGAGCTATTTCTGTCAGATGAATGTCACCGAGCATGGCGGCCCCAAGGGGCAGGTTCATCTGGAAGGCTATCCGGCCCCGCTGTTTTTCGCGCAGGTGCGGGACATGGTGGCCTATCTGAAAAGCCCCGAGCGCGATGCGGATATCACTGCCATATATGTCAGCGATATGGGTGTCGCGCCAAGCTGGCGGCAGCCAGGGATTTCGAACTGGATCGCTGCGGATGGTGCGACTTTTGTCGTTGGTGCCGATGTGGCAGGTGGCATGGGGGCGCGCGAAGTGGTGCCCTTTGCTGATCCTGCCGATGCGCGGGTTTTCGCGGAGACCTATGGCGGGACCGCGATGCGCCTGCCCGACATTCCCGACGCCGAAGTGCTTGGCCCTGTCGATCTTGATCTGACATTGGAGACCCCCGTATGACCGCCCTGTCCCGTCGCCGTTTTCTGATCATTTCAGCTGCCTGTGCGGCCACCCCGGCCATGGCTTCGGACGCGCATTGGCGCGGCACAGCCCTTGGGGCTGCGGCCAGCCTGCGGCTGGTTGGGCTGGCGGATGTCGAGGCCGCACCGATCATTGCCGCCGTCGAGGGTGAGGTGACCCGGCTGGAGGATATCTTCAGCCTGTACCGTCCGCAGTCACAGCTGAGCCGCCTGAACCGCGACGGTGTTTTGACCGCACCCGCGCCTGAGCTGTTGAATGTGCTGAGCCTGAGCAGTGCGCTGCATCAGGCCTCCGGCGGCGCTTTCGATCCCAGCATTCAGCCCCTGTGGTATGCTTTGGCAACAGGGGCAGGCCCCGGAGATCTGGCTGCCGCCCGCGCTGCTGTGGGTTGGGAACGGGTGTCTTTCGATGCTGCGTCGGTGCGGCTGCCGGTGCCGGGCCAGTCGGCCCTGACGCTGAACGGAATCGCCCAAGGAGCGATCACGGATCGGATCGCCGCGCTGCTGCGTGGCTTTGGTTTGCGTGATGTTCTGGTCGATATGGGAGAGGTTGCCGCCTTGGGTGCGCGAGGCGACGGCGCCCCCTGGAAAGTCGGGTTGGTCGCGCCGGACCAGCGGGTTTTGAAACGGGTCGCGCTGCGTGACCGCGCGGTCGCGACATCATCGTCGCTGGGGACGCAGCTGGGACAGGGTTTGGGCCACATCATCACCCCGGACGGGCCTGCAAACCGGGACAGAACGGTTTCGGTTTCTGCCCCTGACGCGGTGATCGCAGATGGGCTGTCTACTGCGATATGCGCGGCGCCCGAAAGCCAAGTAGCTGAAATCTTTAGATATTTTATCGGAGCCCGTGTCGAGCTGAATGTATGACGCATGGTCGCAAATCTCAGGTGGGTCAGGAAAATTCACCAAGAACATGATATTCGCGAAAAACATGATATAGGTCAATTCGTGCGCTGCTTCGCGCAGTTAGGAAGTAAGGACGCGAACCAATCTATCCACACTCGAGTCGCCAGCCATGAGCCAGTTGACCAGCAGACGCGCTTTTCTGAGCGCACGTATCCTACGGGAGGATCCTGATGCGATCCGACCGCCGGGTGCGGGCGTGACAGGCTTTGCCGATCTGTGCACAGGCTGCGAAGACTGCGCCGGGGCCTGCCCGGAAGAGATCATCACATTCGACAACAGCGGCTTTCCGGTTCTGGATCTTTCCGCAGGCGGCTGCACCTTATGCGGTGCATGTGCCGAGGTTTGCCCGACCCCGGCGTTGTTGCCCGAGCGTGTGACCGAGTGGCCGTGGCGCGCACGGATCGAGGCTGCAAGCTGCCTGTCGATGAACGGGGTAAGCTGCCGCCTGTGTCAGGACACTTGCGAACAGGAAGCCATCCGCTTTCGCCTGCAACTGGGCGGGCGGGCTGAACCAGCGCTTGAAACCGAAACCTGCATCGGATGCGGCACATGTTCTGCCGCCTGCCCCGCCGGGGCCATCACGATGCACCGCCCCGCCCCTTTGCACCCGGAGGTGACCCAATGAATATCTGTGGCTGTCTTGTCCACATCGCCCCCGATCACACCGACGCCGCACGCGCGGCGATGACCGGCACCGATGGCGTCGAGCTTCATGCCGAGGCCGAGGATGGCCGGTTCGTCGTGGTTGTCGAGGATACAGCCGACCGGCTGGCCTCGGAAACCATCATGGATCTGCACCAGATCCCCGGCGTGATCTCGCTATCGCTGACCTATCACCATTTCGAAGATCCCGCGGAGGCTGCTCCGCGTCCTGATGCTCCAAGCCAACCGTCCAGCAGGAGGCCCATGCAATGACCATCTCTGAATCCCGTCGTACATTTCTGAAAGCGTCCGCAGCGGCTGCCACGGCCTCGGCTGCCGGCATTCCAATGGCCGCTGGTTCGGCCAGCGCCCAGGCCGCCGCGCCCGATATCCGCTGGGACAAGGCCGCCTGCCGGTTCTGCGGCACGGGCTGTTCGGTTCTGGTGGGCACCAAGGATGGCCGCGTAGTCGCCACGCAGGGCGACCCGGATGCGCCGGTCAACCGGGGTCTGAACTGTATCAAGGGCTATTTCCTGTCCAAGATCATGTATGGCAAGGACCGCCTGACCACGCCGCTTTTGCGCAAAACCAACGGCGAATATGACAAGAATGGCGAGTTTGAGCCGGTCAGCTGGGACGAAGCCTTTGACGTCATGGCTGCCAAGTGGAAAGAGGCGCTGGCCAAGAAAGGCCCGACCAGCGTGGGTATGTTCGGTTCCGGTCAGTGGACCGTCTGGGAAGGTTATGCGGCGGCCAAGATGATGAAGGCCGGGTTCCGGTCGAACAACATCGACCCCAACGCGCGTCACTGCATGGCGTCGGCCGTGGTCGGCTTTATCCGTACCTTCGGCATCGACGAGCCGATGGGCTGCTATGACGACCTTGAGCACGCAGATACGTTTGTTCTGTGGGGGTCGAACATGGCCGAGATGCACCCGATCCTGTGGTCGCGTCTGACCGATACGCGCCTGACCAAGCCGGGATGCGAAGTGCATGTTCTGTCGACCTTCGAGCACCGTTCGTTCGAGCTGGCCGACAATGGCATGGTGTTCAACCCGCAGACCGATCTGGCGATCCTGAACTACATTGCCAATTACATCATCCAGAATGGCGCGGTGAACGAAGAGTTCGTCAAGAACCACGTCAACATCACCAAGACCGCCACCGATATCGGTTATGGCCTGCGCGACAATCATCCGCTGCAACAAGAGGCCGCGAACCCCAATGTCGGCAAGATGGAGCCGATCAGCTTTGAGGAATATGCCGAGGCGGTATCGGCATACACGCTGGAATACACCTCGGAGCTGTCCGGCGTTCCGGCGGACAAGCTGGAGCGTCTGGCCCAGCAATATGCCGACCCGAACCGCAAGGTCATGAGCCTGTGGACCATGGGGTTCAACCAGCATACCCGCGGGTCGTGGGTGAATTCGCTGATGTATAACGTGCACTTGCTGGTGGGCAAGATTTCCGAGCCCGGAAACTCGCCCTTCTCGCTGACCGGTCAGCCGTCGGCCTGCGGAACCGCGCGTGAGGTCGGCACTTTTGCCCACCGTCTGCCTGCCGACATGGTTGTCATGAATGACGAGCACCGCAAGATTTGCGAAACCGCCTGGAATGTGCCTGCGGGTACCATTCCGGCCAAGCCCGGCTTTCACGCCGTGCTGCAACACCGCAAGCTGAAGGATGGTGATCTGAACGCCTATTGGGTGCAGTGCAACAACAACATGCAGGCCGCACCGAATATCAACGAAGAAGGCTATCCCGGGTATCGCAACCCCGAGAACTTCATCACCGTATCAGACCCCTACCCGACCGTCACGGCCGTATCCGCCGACCTGATCCTGCCCACCGCCATGTGGGTCGAGAAGGAAGGCGCCTATGGCAACGCCGAGCGCCGCACCCAGTTCTGGCGGCAGCAGGTCAAGGCTCCGGGCGAGGCCAAGTCGGACGTGTGGCAGGTGATGGAATTCTCGAAACGCTTCACCGTT
Organism: Ruegeria sp. N7; assembly: GCF_056531345.1. Lineage (NCBI taxonomy): Bacteria > Pseudomonadati > Pseudomonadota > Alphaproteobacteria > Rhodobacterales > Roseobacteraceae > Ruegeria > Ruegeria sp. N7. The sequence goes on from NZ_JBQFLR010000014.1 coordinate 88,035, forward strand.
GAGGAGGTCTGGGGCGAAGAGTTGCTGGCCACCATGCCGGAACATCGCGGCAAGACCATGTACGAGGTTCTGTTTGCCAATGGCAGCGTCGACAAGTTCCCGCTGTCGGAAACCGCCGAGGGCTTTGACAACGACGAATCCGAGCATTTCGGGTTCTACGTTCAGAAGGGTCTGTTCGAGGAATATGCCAATTTCGGACGCGGCCACGCGCACGATCTGGCACCGTTTGAAACCTATCACCAAGCCCGTGGCCTGCGCTGGCCGGTCGTGGATGGCAAGGAAACGCTGTATCGTTTCCGCGAAGGCTATGACCCTTATGTGCCCGAAGGCGCGGGCGTGAAGTTCTATGGCAAGAAGGATGGCAAGGCGAGCATCATCTTTGCGCCTTACGAGCCTGCGGCCGAGGAACCGGATGCGGAATATGATCTGTGGCTGTGCACCGGTCGTGTGCTGGAACACTGGCATTCGGGGTCGATGACGCGCCGTGTCCCAGAGCTGCACCGCGCCTACCCAGCGGCTGTGGTTTACATGCATCCGCAGGACGCCAAGGATCGGGACCTGCGCCGGGGTCAGGAGATTGTTCTGTCTACCCGTCGGGGCGAGGTCACCAGCCGGGTCGAGACCCGTGGGCGCAACAAGGTGCCGCGCGGTCTGGTGTTCATGCCGTGGTTCGACGAAGGCCAGTTGACCAACAAGCTGACGCTGGACGCGACCTGCCCGCTGTCGAAAGAGACCGACTTCAAGAAATGCGCCTGCAAGGTCGAGCGCGCATAGGCAACAAGGATCGTACGGGTAAATCCTCATGTCTTTTGCCGACAAACCCCTTTCGCCGCAGCGGCGCCGGTTCCTGCAGGATTCGGCGCGGGCGGCGGGCGGCTGCGTGGTCGCCGGGACGGTGCTGGCCTATCTGGCCCGCGACGCCCGCGCCCTGCCGGCCGAGGCATTGCGCCCGCCCGGCGCGCTGCCGGAAAAGGAGTTTCTGTCAGCCTGTATCCGCTGCGGCTTATGCGTGCGGGATTGCCCATATGATACTTTGAAACTGGCCGAGTTGGGCTCGGACGCGGTGGCGACGGGAACACCCTTTTTCACCGCGCGGGATATTCCCTGTGAGATGTGCGACGACATTCCATGTGTCGCCGCATGTCCGACCGGGGCACTGGATCCCGCGTTGGACAATATCGACGACGCGAAGATGGGGGTCGCGGTTCTGGTCGATCAGGAGAACTGCCTGAACTTCCTCGGGTTGCGCTGCGATGTCTGTTACCGCGTCTGCCCCGTCATCGACGAGGCGATCACGCTGGACACCACGCACAACACGCGGTCGGGTCATCACGCGATGTTCATCCCGACCGTCCACGCCGACCGCTGCACCGGCTGCGGCATGTGCGAGAAAAGCTGTGTTCTGCCCGAGGCCGCCATCAAGGTGCTGCCTGCCCGGCTGGCGCGGGGCAGTTCGGCAGAGCATTACCGCAAGGGTTGGGAAGAAAAGGCCGCGAAAGGCGCGCCGGTGGTCGAGGGGATCATCGACCTGCCGGACCGTTTGCCCGGACCGGGCACGGACAATCTGGCCACGCCCGGCGGCTTTGCGCCGGGATATGATCTGCCGGGGGTGGGACAATGAGCGCCCGCACAGATATGCCCACAGGTCACGAGGCCATCGCCAGCAAGGGCTGGATCGGCGCGCATCGCTATCTGCTGTTGCGCCGTGCAAGCCAGCTGTTCTTTCTGGTTCTGTTTCTGCTGGGCCCGTGGTTCGGCATCTGGATCGTTCAGGGCACGCTGGCCGGGTCGCTGACGCTGGGCGTGCTGCCTTTGACCGATCCGTTCATCCTGTTGCAGAGCATGGTTGCGGGCCACTGGCCCGAAATGACCGCGCTGATCGGTGGGCTGATCGTTCTGGTGGTCTATGCCTTGATTGGTGGCCGTGTTTATTGTTCCTGGGTCTGCCCCATAAACCCGGTGACGGACGCGGCCAACTGGGTGCACCGCAAGCTAAACCTGCCGAAAGGCTGGCAGCCCAAGCGCGGCACGCGCCTGTGGATTCTGGCAACCGTCCTGCTTGTTTCGGGTCTGAGCGGCATGATCGCGTGGGAGTTGATCAACCCGATCACCATGCTGCATCGCGGGCTGGTCTTTGGAATGGGCTTTGTCTGGGCCTTGATCGCCGCCATCTTTGTCTTTGACGTCTTCGTCTCGCGCCACGGATGGTGCGGGCACCTGTGCCCGGTGGGCGCGTTCTATGGCCTGATCGGAGCAAAAAGCCTGCTGCGGATCAGCGCCACAAACCGCGCCGCCTGCGATGACTGCATGGATTGTTACGCGATCTGCCCGGAAAATCAGGTGATCTCGCCAGCGCTGAAGGGCAAACCGGGAAGTACCCCGCTGATCCTGTCACCCGACTGCACGAATTGTGGCCGCTGCATCGATGTCTGCGCGGTCGACGTTTTTACCTTTACTCACCGGTTCGACGACCACGTCGTCCAACCTTCCGATCCAGTTGCCGCGCCCGAGCCGCGCGCCGCCAGACCTATCTAGGGGAGTGCCAAGATGAAAAAATCTATCGTTACAGGCGGAATTGCCCTTCTACCCGTATTATTGCTGAGCGGATGGGCCCTCGCGCAATCTGCTCAGGTTGAATCCCTGCGCGGTGCGGACGTGGATGAGCCGGTGCCGCTGGACCAGATCCACCGAAATGTCGAAGGGCGCCAGCAGCGCAATTACCGTCAGCAGCCGCCAGTCATCCCGCATTCGGTCGAACAGTACCAGATCGACATCCGTACCAACCAGTGCCTGTCCTGCCATGACTGGACCAAAGCCGGTGACCGCAACGCGCCGACGCTGTCGATGACTCATTACCTGGACCGTGAAGGCCGCGAACTGGATCGGATCGCCGGAACCCGGTATTTCTGCAACCAGTGCCACGTACCGCAGGCCGACGCCCCGCCGCTGGTCGACAACGTGTTCCAGCCCTCCGCCGGCAATTGATCCAACGCAAGACTGAAAGGAGCACCGATATGGCCGACTCTCCTGAAAACCGCGGCTTGCTTGGTCGCCTCTGGAATGCGATCTGGACGCCGACGGTGCTGTTCAGTTCAGGCTTTCTTGTCCTGGCCGGATTTCTGGCCGGTATCCTGTTCTGGGGTGGATTTCACTGGACCCTTGAGCTGACGAATACCGAAGAATTCTGTACCTCGTGCCACACAATGGAAACCAACCTGGGCGAGTATCGCGAAACGGTCCATTACAACAACCATTCCGGCGTTCGCGCGATCTGTTCCGACTGCCACGTGCCGGATGAATGGAGCCACAAGATCAAAGCCAAGATCATGGCCGTCAAAGACGTCTATCATGAGTTGGCTGGAACCATCAGCACACCCGAGCAGTACGAGGCGCATCGCCTGAGCATGGCTTCGGCCGTGTGGAAGAAGATGAAGGAGTCGGACAGTCGTGAATGCCGCAACTGTCACAACTTTGACTACATGGACTTTACCATTCAGGAAACCCGCGCCGCGTCGGAACACCAGCGCGCCATCGACACTGGCATGACATGCATCGACTGCCATCAGGGCATCGCGCATAATCTGCCCGCGAATTATCTGGAACAATACCAGAAGATAAGCGAGGCCGTGGAGGGCGTGGTTCTTCAGGAACATGCTTCCGCCTTGGGCAGCGACATCCGCGCGTTTCTGAACAACAGCTCGAATTAGGGTGGGGGCAGACATGTTAGACTTACTTGGAACAATCGGTGCCAATGTCCTGGGCCTGCCCGGCATACTGGGACTGGCGCTTGGAATGATGACCCGCAAGCTATGGTTGGGCGCGGTACTGGGGGCCGGTGTCGGCATTCTGGAAACGCTGGTTTTTGCGGGCTTTCAGTTTGCCCATGTGGAAGCGCTGGAACTGGGCATCTCGGTTCTGGTCGGGCTTTGCGCGGGCAGCCTTGGCACTGCCATCCGCCTGAAGGGCGCAACCGTCTGAAGAAAACACCGGTTCTGCCCATTGGTGGAACCGGTATTCTGCCGGGTCACGTTTCCAGCGCCAAAGCGGGTGTTTGTACCGCGCGCGACACGTCTATTGACGTTAGGGAAGCGTTTAAGGGGCGCGGCAGCAACGAAAATCGGCAGGGTCTGATTTTCGCATTTCCACAACTTCGACAAAAGCGCACGAGGCCCTAGTGCCAAGGGGAAAACACCCTTTCCCAATACGCTCGGCAAAACAGCAGGCCGGGCCGCAACTGGCGCGTGAAAAATCAATATGAAACCGAAAGCCAATGATTTGACAAGAAAAATTCAAAGTGGAGTGGAAATTCGAAACGACATCTGTCACAGCAGATAACAAGTTAATAATGGTGTCCCTGCGTCATGTGGATAGAACGTAAATTCCTCTCTATTTTTGCTTATACAAATACAATATGTTTTGAGGGGAGTAAGGGGGGAAGGAAAATGGGCGGGGGCGCAGAACGATGACGGGGGTCCTTGAGGCATCGCCGCGTATCTCAAAAGTTCTTCAACTGGCTGATCTGGAAAACCATGCCACGCTGTTTCGGCAGGAAGGCGTGGATGATGATATTCTGGACGAGCTGACAGATCCCGAACTGCGCGATCTGGGGCTGACGGTTGGTGAAAGAAAGCGGTTTCGCAAGGCGCAGGCGCGTCTGAAATCTGAGGAAGCTTCGACCCGGCAGGAGCTTAGGTCGGAAGCCGAACGGCGGCAGCTTACGCTGGTTTTCTGCGATCTCGTAGGGTCCACGCAGCTGGCCCAGCGGTATGACCCGGAAGACCTGATGCAGATCATGAATCTGTATCTGGATACGGCGATCGGCACCCTGAAACAGCATGGCTGTCATCTGGCCTACAGGCAGGGCGACGGAATCATGGTCTATTTCGGATATCCCAAAGCCATGGAGGACGATGCCGAGCGCGCCGTTCGCGCCGTGCTGGAGACCATCGAAGCCGTACAAAACCTTGAAAACAGGTTTGGCGAAAAACTGGATCTGCGCGCGGGAATTGCCACCGGTATGGTTGTTGTAGGGGTGGTTTCGTCGACAAGTCTTGGGTCGCAGGACTTTCTGGTCGGTGAAACTGCAAACCTTGCATCCCGCCTGCAAGGTCTGGCCGAGCCGGGTGAGGTGATCGTTTCCGCAGAGACGTGGCGATTGACACAGGGCGCATTCGAGTTCGAGCCCCGTGGCAGCCAGAACCTGAAAGGGTTTGACAATCAGCGCACCGTCTATCGCGCCATTTCCGAAAGCGTCGCGACCAGCCGGTTCGATGCGCGTGTCGGACAGTCAGCCGTTGATCTTGTCGCCCGGGGCGACGATCTTTCGGTCCTGACCCAGCTTTGGAAAGATGCACAGGCGGGCTCCGGCAGGTTCGCGTTTGTCGGCGGCGCCGCAGGCATTGGCAAGTCGCGGCTTATCAAATCGCTGTCCGAAACAATTGGCGTCAAACCCTTTACCTTGCAGTGCATTCCGCATCTGGCCAGCCTTCCGCTTCACCCGATCGTGGGAGAGTTGAGGCGGGTTTCAGGCGACAAATCCGATGACAGCATCAGGGCCGCGATTTCCGATTTTGTTCAGGCCGCCTCTCGTCTGAGCGACGCGGATTTGCCTGTTCTTCTCGATATGGCCGGGGTCGAAACGGGCGCAGCGCCGGATCCAGACCCCCTGAAGAAGGCCCGCAAGTCGCTGGACGTGTTGTTGCGCAGCCTTGGCAGCCTGTGTGACAGGCGCGGCACCTTGCTGCTGGTGGTGGAAGACGTGCACTGGGCTGACGCAACCACGCTGGACGTGCTGGAGGCGCTGGCATCAGGACTGGACGGGTTCCCGATACTGGTGGTCCTGTCGCATCGCCCTGAATATGAACCGCCTGAGCATTACGAGGGCCGCGCGGCGCGCATCGATCTGACGCCTTTGGCCAGCAGTGAAGCCTCGGAACTGGTCCGGCGCGTGGCCGAGCCATACAGTTTGCCGGTCATCCTGATCAGGCAGATTGTCGAAAAAGCCGATGGCGTGCCGCTTTACATCGAAGAGATGACAAAGGCGGTTCTGGACCAGCTGCCGCAAGATGCGCCGATCAACGCCGAGGTTCTGGATGCCCTGAGTATCCCCGCGACCCTTCAGGATTCGTTGATGTCGCGTCTTGACCGGATGGAAAACGCCAAGCCTATCGCGCAGCTTGGGTCTGTTATCGGGCGCAGTTTCACCTCGGCGATGGTCCAGGCGGTGGCGCAGGAAGACATGGATGTGGAAAGCGCGCTGATGCAGCTGATGGCGGCTGGGGTTGTGCTGATCACGGGCGAAGCCGGAACGGCCACCTACACGTTCAACCACGCGCTGGTTCAGGATACGGCCTATAACTCGCTGCTGCGCGAAGACCGGCAGAAGGTTCATCTGAAAATCGCCCGGGCCTTGCTGGCCGGACATAACGCATTCGGAAACCCCGCCCCCGATACCGTGGCGCATCACTGCGACCATGGCGGGTTGAAGGATGAGGCGGTGTCCAACTGGTTTACGGCAGGCGAACAAGCCCTGACGCGGTTGGCGAACCTGCCTGCGATCTCGGCGTTTCGCGCGGCACTGCGTAATATCGGAACGATGCCCGCCAATGCCGAGCGTGACGGATTCGAGCTTCGGGTGCAGATGAATATCCTTCCGGCTTACATGGCGATCTATGGATGGTCCTCCGACCAGGTCGGAGAGACAGCCGCCCGCGCGATGGAGCTTGCCCATGCATTGGGCGATGGCGAAACCCTTTTCGCGGCCACCTTCTGCCGCTGGACCAATTTCTTTGTCGCGGGCCAGATGAACCGCGCAATGGAGATGGGACAGGCCCTGGACGCGATGGCCGGTATGAGTGGCGATCCTGTCGCCAACGTGCTGGCAGCCCGCGCGCTGAGTTTCACGCATTACTTCCGCGGGGAGTTCGCGGATTGCGAGCAGCAGCTTGACCGTGCCTTTGCGCTGATCACGCCTGAGCTGGACATGGCCATGATGCCGATGACCCAGTCCTCGACCACGGCGTCGTTGCTGGCCATTCAAGGGTGCCTTCTGTGGCAGCAGGGCAAGTTCGACGAGGCGGAGGCGGCACGTCTGAAAGCCATCGACGTCAGCCGGGCACTGAACCACGCACCCAATCTTGTCTATGTCATGGGCGCGTGCAGCATGTTCCTGCCCTACGCGGGCGAATGGGACCGGCTGGACGTCACTATGAAAGAAGCGCGCAAGATCGCCGATGAGGAAGGGTTCCTGTATCTTCACGCCATGCAGGATATCTACATGGGTCTTGCGCAGGCGGGAAAAGGTGACATCGAGGGCGTCCCGGCCCATATCGAGGCCTGCATGAACCTGATCTCAAAGTCTGGTGGAAACTTTACTTTTCCGCAGAATCAGATTGTTCTGTCTGAGTTGATGATCGATCACGGGGATATTGATCAGGCCCTGGACCGGCTTGAAACCGTGTGTACCCCCGGTTGGGAACGAGGAGAAACGCTGAACAAACCGGAATATCACCGCGTGCGGGCCAAAGCCTTTGCTGCCAAGGGTGATCGGGATAGCGCGATTGCCGAGGGTGAACTGGCATTGGCGCTTGCCCGCGAATGTGGTGCCGTTGTTCAGGAACAACGCGCCGAGGCACTTCTAGACAGTTTGACGAAAGCCGAATGAACGAGACGGACTGCCCGGCCAAACAGGGCAGCATCACCAAGAGGGATTTACAATGACCGACGCATTGGATTGGAACACCGAACAGTGGAATGCCGTTAACAAGGCCGTCCATGATGAAGCGCTGCGTGCGCGGGTGGCTGCGAGTTTTCTGCCGCTTTATGGGCCGCTGCCGGCGGACACGCAATCTGTTCCCCTGAACAAGCTGGGTCTGGTCGACAACGCATCAGGCGCGGCCAAGCGTCTGGAAGTGAATGATTATGACACCCTGCGGCTGACGACGGTTTCCGTCAACGTCTACCTGAAAGGCGCGCAGGTGGCTGATCCGGAACTGGCCGCGGCCATGATCATGTTCCGCCGGGCCGCCGCCGTCGTGGCCAAGGTCGAGGATGACATCGTTTTCAACGGCCAGCCAGGCAGCAGCGAAGCGCCCAAACATGCCGGTGGCGCACCTGCGGATCTACCGCCGATCTATACCGTCAGCGGTGGCGGCAAATACCCGGGGCTGCTGGAGGCTGGCGAAGGTCAATCCATATCGATCAACGGGAAGAAAAAACCCTGTTCCGGCCCCGAGGTTTTCGAGGCCGTGGTCGCGGGCATCAACAAGCTGGAAGCGCATGGATACCTTGGGCCTTTTGCCTGTGTGATGGGCAATGGGCTGTTTCAGGCCGTGACCACGCCGATCGAAAACTCGATGGTGCTGCCGCGTGACAGTATTCTTCCGTTCCTTGACGGCCCGCTGCTGCGATCGGGCACCCTGCCCGCAAACAAGGCAGCACTTGTATCGCTGCAAGGTGCGCCGGTCGAGATTGTCGTGCCTTCGGATATCGCGGTGAAGTATCTGCAAACCTCGTCTGACGGTGAGCACATCTTCCGCGTGCAGCAGAAGTTCCACCTTAGGATCAAGGAAGCACAGGCGATCTGCACCATCACGTGCTGACCGGAGAACTGGTCATGCGAGAATTCACAGACCGGGGTGTGACATTGCGTTGGTCCGAATTGATCAACGAAAATGGGTTAAATCGGGTGCTGATCGAAGCCGGACCCGCCGTGTCTTCGCATGACGTGGTGCGTGTGATCTGTTCCGAAGATGGCGGCCCCGAACGCGCCATTCGCGGCTGGCCCTTGCAATGCGACCCCATGACGGGGTTTCAGCAGTTTGCAGCCATGCTGCCATCTGTGACCCAGGAAAAGACATTGACCTGGCGACCGGTGCTGACGACCGGTGGTCGCGAATATGATCCCGGCCCCGGAAAGGCCCCCGAGCCTGCGCCGCCAAGCCCGGCAAAGCCAGTCACGCAAGTGCCCGCGCTTGAACACGTTGGCAGGTTTGTGGTGCCGTTCACCGACGAGTTCTATCCGTCGGGGGAAACACCGGACGGCATCTGGCTGCATTTCGGGATCAAAGAGGGCGGAACGGTTGAAGGACCTCATCTGAAGGGGACGATCGATCCGCTGGGGGGCGACTGGATGCGCGTGCGATCCGACGGAGTTGGGCTTTTGCACGCCCGAGCGCTTATTCAACCCGTTGAAGGGGGTGCGCCGATCCTGTTTGAAGATACCGGCGTGTGTGACTTTGGCTCGGATGGGTTTGCCGGGCTGGCGAAGGGCACTCTGCCCGCCTCGGCCCCGGTCCGGCTGGCACCGCGATACCTGACGTCAAACCCGAATTATGCCTGGATGAACAGGTTGCAGGGGTTCGGCATCGGCGAAGCCAGCCTGTCCGATATCACCCTGCGCTTTGACGTCTATTCCGCGAAAGGAACATCCGATGGCTGAAAAGGTTGTCATACTGGGCGGTGGCGTGGCCGGAATGAGCGCCGCGCATGAGCTGATCGAGCGCGGGTACGAGGTCGAGATTCACGAGCGCCAGCTGATCCCCGGCGGTAAGGCACGCAGCATCCCCGTGATGAAGGGCGAAGGCGATCACGGGTCTAAGGCGAAACACATCAAGGCGCTTGAACAATGGGCCGAGATGGACGGCGCCAGTTATCCCCCAGGCGTGAAACGCCCCTGGCTGCCCGGCGAGCATGGGTTCCGGTTCTTTCCGAATTTCTACCGCCATATCACCGATACGATGGCGCGCACGCCCTATTACGGCAAAGGCACCTGTTACGATAATCTGGTATCCACCACTCAGGTTCTGGTCAGCCAGTTCGACGACCCAGGAATCATCGTTCCCGAACGGTTTCCCCGCACGCTGAAAGACGTGGCCGACGCGCTCAAGACGGTTGCATTCACGCTCTCGCCCCGGGACCAGATCGCCTATGAGGATGTCGAACATTTCATCGCCTGCATGTGGCGCATCGCGACATCCTGCAAGGAACGCCGGTTCGATGAATATGAACGCATCGGGTGGTGGGACTTCATCGGTGCCGAACAACGCTCGGAAGCGTATCAGAAGTTTCTGGCCATTGGCCTGACTCGTTCGCTGGTGGCTGCGAAGGCGACAACTGCCAGTACAAAGACCGTGGGCGACATTGCCGTTCAGCTTCAACTGGGTATCGCGACGCCCGAGCCGCATGGCAACCGGCTGTTGAACGGTCCCACCAACCTTGTCTGGATACAGCCGTGGCTGGATTACCTCAAAAGCAAGGGGGTCGTGTACAAGTTCAACTCAAAGGTCACGGGCATCGACTGCGAGGATGGCCGCATCGTCAGCGCGACGGTTGAACAGGATGGCGAAGAAAAGCAGGTCACCGGGGACTGGTTCATCAGTGCGATGCCGATCGAACGGATCGCTCCGCTGATCACCCCTGCGATGACGGCAATCGACCCGTCTCTGGCCAAGCTGCCCCTGCTGGCCGAAGACGTGCAATGGATGAACGGAATTCAGTTCTATCTGACAAAGGATGTTGAACTGACGCACGGCCATGTCATTTTCATTGACAGCCCCTGGGCCCTGACCGCGGTTTCACAAAAACAGTTCTGGTCGGCCATCAACTTTGAAAACTGGGCAGAAGGCAAGACCAAGGGTTTGCTTTCAATAGATATCTCGGAATGGGACAAGCCGGGCCTGAATGGAAAAACCGCGCGTGATTGCAGCCGTGAGGAGATTGCGCAAGAGGTTTGGGAACAGCTCAAGCGGAGCGTCAACGTGGATGGCCAGACCGTCCTGCGCGACGAGGATATGCATTACTGGTTCCTTGATCCGGATATTGTGCAGGATCCCAACGACCCCAAGCGCCAAACCAATGTGGAGCCGCTGTTGGTCAATCGCATCAACAGCTGGCGGTTGCGCCCTGAGGCGGCCACATTAATCCCGAACTTCATGCTGGCGTCGGATTATGTGCGCACCTACACCGATCTTGCCACCATGGAAGGGGCGAACGAAGCGGCGCGCCGGGCGGTCAATGCCATCCTGCAACGCGGTGGATCAAAAGCTGAGCCCTGCCAGATCTGGGACCTGCACGAGCCGGATATCCTGAAACCGCTGCGCGCCTATGATTTTGCCCGTTATCAGGCCGGCCTGCCCTGGGACAACCGGTTTGCGGTTGCGGTCGAAGCCGCGCTGAGGATGGGACAGGATTCCGTGGGTGTTGAGCGTGGCGGCGAAGGGCCGCTTGCCGTCATTGCGAAACCGGCTACGGAATATTCAAAACCCGGCGGGATTACCGAAGACCCTGCGATTGCGGACGCGTTGCGCATGATCTGCCCTCCGAAAGAGCTGTTTGACCTGATGGTGGCCTACGAGCCGACCGCTGATCTTCCGATCCCGGGAGAGGAGATTGCAGAGGATGTTGCCTTTGATCTGGGCCGGGACAGCGGCCAGACGGGGGTGTTGTCCAAAGCCTTGCCGCTGACGGATTCACCTTTTTCCGCCACCGGACCAAACCTTGCCGAGACGGGCAGGAACGAGACCAAAACCCGTGTGATCATCACCCAGAAGGGATGACCCTGTGGCCACTGGCACAGCACATCTGGATCCTGCGGCACAGCAGGACTTTCTGAAAACCCTGACCTCATACGGGGATCGGGCCCGTGAGACGCTTTTGCAACTGCTGCCGACGGGCGAACCGCAGGCCTATCTGTACGGGCCGATGCGGGATTACATCGAAACCTCGGGCAAGGGGTTGCGGCCCGCGCTGTTGCTGGCCACATGCGAGGCTTTCGGCGGTGACAGCGAAAACGCACGGGTGTCTGCCGCCGTTCTTGAACTGCTGCACAACGCATTTCTGATCCATGACGATATCGAGGATCAAAGCGATTTCAGGCGCGGGCGCGAATGTATGCACAAGCGGCTTGGGGTTCCTCTGGCGATCAATACCGGCGACGGGATGCAATCGCTGGCCCTGCGCCTGTTGCGCCAGAACCTTGGGCCGCTGGGCCCTGAAACGGGTATACGCGTGGTGGACGAGTTCGATCACCTTTTGCAGCAGTCCATTGAAGGTCAGGCGCTGGAGCTTGGCTGGATACGGGACAACCGGCTGAACGTGGATGCATCGGATTATCTGACGATGTGTCTGAAGAAGACCTGCTGGTACAGTTTCATTCACCCCATGCGCATCGGGGCGCTGATTGCCCGGCCACATGATGTGGCGTCAGGCGCGCTTAATCTGGACGATTTCAACGCGTTTGGGTTTTTTCTGGGGGCTGCGTTTCAGATACAGGATGATGTTCTGAACCTCGTGGGCTCGCAGGACAAATATGGCAAAGAGATCGGCGGGGACATTTACGAAGGCAAACGCACGCTGATGCTGGGGCGGCTTAGCTTGCAGGCGGATGAGCCCGAAAAAGCGCGCCTGTCGGAGATGCTGTCAAACCCGCGTGACAACCGCTCGACGCAGGATGTCAGCTGGGTTCTGGATCGCATGGATCACTATGGCTGCATCAGATATGCACAGGACGCGGCCAATGACCTGCTGGCCTCGGCCCGTCAGGAGTTTGCGCAGGTTTTTGCAGCCACCGAAGAAGTGCCGCGCGCGTTTCTGGGTCATTTCATGGACTATCTCGTAACCCGTCAGGTTTGAGCGCCCACCACCTCATACATCACGATGATCGAGGTTTGCACTGTGCCTGTGCAGGCGATCCGGCCGTGATATTCGCCGGGATCGGCAAGATCCGGCACGGTTACAATGACGGCAACATCCGTTGACTCGCCGGGGTTTAACTGGATTCGCGGGGGGACAACATTGACCCGGTTTGCCGGAAGAGTGTCGCCGTTCCGGTTAATCAGGTCGCCCGGTTCGAATTGTAATGCGACAGGCCCGCCACCGTTTGGTGCGTCAAAGGACAGCAATATGGTTGCGGTACCGCCGGGGTGGCAGGTTTTGCGGCACGCAAATGGCCCTTCAAGCGGCTGTTGCGCGCCCCGTTCAGCCCCAAGCACGCGGCGGGCAATGTCCGAGATCGGTTGCGCATCCGGCTGCGGCGCGATCGGGCTGACCGGAAGTGGCGTGCTAACGTATGGTTTTCGTTCGAAATAAGGCATGCCCAACTGTGCACCTGTGGCGCGGATCAGTAAATGGGAAATTTACCGGATCCGCGCGACAAACACACCGCGTTATTATTTGCCTTTCCAGACCGGATCACGTTTTTCGGCAAATGCACGCGCGCCTTCAAGCTGGTCCTCGCTGGAATATAGGACATCCACGCTGCGCAGTTGCCGTTTGGTGATGCGGTTCATGGCGTCCTGAAACTTGGCGTCTTCGGCATCGCGCACGATTTCCTTGATGGCCGCATAGACCAGCGGCGGCCCTGACGCCAGCAGTCGGGCGAGGCCCCACGCGCGGTCCATCAGCTGATCAGCGGCGACGATCTCGTTCACCAGACCCCAGCGGTTGGCTTCTTCGGCATCAAACCAGCGGCCTGTCAGAAGCAGCTCCATCGCGATGTGATAGGGGATGCGCTTGGGCAGTTTGACGCTGGCGGCATCCGCAACGGTGCCCGAGCGGATTTCCGGCAAGGCAAAAGTGGCGTGGTCAGCGGCAAGGATCATGTCTGCGGACAAGGCCAGCTCTAGCCCGCCGCCGCAGGCGATACCGTTGACGGCGGCAATCACGGGTTTGTTCAGGTCGCGCAGCTCTTGCAGGCCTCCGAACCCGCCGACGCCGTAATCTCCGTCCACCGCGTCGCCGTCGGCGGCAGCTTTCAGATCCCAGCCGGGGCAAAAGAATTTTTCGCCCGCGCCGGTCAGGATGGCCACGCGCAGGTCCGGGTCGTCGCGGAATTCAGCAAAGACCTCGCCCATTCTGCGGCTGGTGATCAGATCAATCGCGTTTGCCTTGGGGCGGTCCAGCGTAACCTCGAGGATCGAGCCATCGCGGCGGGTTTTGATCGGGTCCATATCTCAGGCCTTTCTTATCAGGGCGTCCACGGCAACGGCCTTGTCCGGCGTGCACAGGAGCGGGTTAATCTCGACCTCGCCAAGCGTGTCGGCATTTTGCATGACATAGGTCTGAACGGCCTCGACCGCGGCAACAACCGCATCCATATCAGCCGCCGGTTGACCGCGATAGCCCGCCAGCAGCGGGGCGATCTTCAATTGGCTAAGGGCGGAGCGGATGTCTTCGGGCGGGCTGGGCACCAGCACGGATACCGTATCGCGCAGCAGTTCGGTCAGCACGCCCCCTGCCCCAAGGGTCAGAACAAACCCATGGGCGGGATCACGCACCACGCCAATCAGAAGTTCGGCAACGGGTCCGGTGACCATCTCCTCGATCAGGATGTCTTCGGTGCCGATATCTGCCGCGACAGCCGCGACGTCCTGGGCCCGGATGCCCAGCCGAACGGCGCTGTGTTCGGATTTATGCGCAAGCCCGACACCTTTGACGGCAAAGGGGCCTTCCATCTGGTCCGCTGCGGCACGGGCAGCTTCCGCGCCCCGCACCGTCCGGTTCTGCGGGATACGCAGGCCGCATTCCGCCAGCGCCGCCTTCGAGGCGCCTTCGGTCAGGGTTTGGGTTGGTTCCATCATACCCGGTTGCAAAACGGGCGCAGCGGATGGGGCCTTGACCTGCCCTGCGGCGCGGGTCGCAGACAGCGCCTCGCGCAGGCCCATGAAGGGGACAACACCCCCGGCCATCAGCTGTTGTGCGATGTCTTCCGGCAAAAGTTCCGGCAAGGTGGCGACAATCGCAAACCGGGCGCCGGTTTCTGCCCGTACGTTCAGCGCTGCCTGCGTTGCGCAGGCCCAATCGGTGGAGTCGGTGGTCGGGTAGTCGACGATCGAGAATGTCATGTCGATATCGTCACCCGTCATGCCCGACCAGGCCCGCGTCATCGCCTGCTCGTCACGCCAGATATAGGTGTGATAATCCAGCGGGTTGTTCAGCGCGACCATTGGCCCGAGCGCGCCGCGCAGGCGGGTCAGCTTTTCACCGCTCAGCCGTGGAAATTGCAACCCCGTGCCGACGGCCATATCGGCAATCAGGCTCGCCTCGCCCCCCGAACAGCTGATCGAGGAAATGTTGCCCCCCGGCAGCGGCCCGTAGCAATGCAACAGTTTGAGCGTTTCAAGGAAGTCAGGCAGTGCCGAAACGCGCGGAATGCCAAGCCGGTCAAGCAGCGCCTGCGCCCCGGCATCGCTGCCCGCCAGAGATGCGGTATGGGAAACGGTTGCCGCTTGCGCCTGTTCCGATGCGCCGACCTTGAGGGCGACCAGAGGGATGCCTTTTGCGTGGGCCTTGGCGGCCAGCGCCTCCCACTCGCGGATGTTCTTGAAGCCTTCGATATGCAGGCCCACTGCGGTCACGCGCGGGTCATCGATCAGGGCCGAGGCGATTTGCGCCTGACTGGTCTGAGCCATATTTCCGCAGGTGACCATATAGGCAATCGGCAGCCCGCGTTTCTGCATGGTCAGGTTGATCGAGATGTTCGAGCTTTGCGTCAGGATCGCCACGCCCTTGTCGACGGGCACAACCCCGTGCTGATCCGGCCACAGCAATGCCCCGTCCAGCGCGTTGATGAACCCATAGCAGTTCGGGCCCAGAATGGGCATGTCACCGGCCGCTGCGATCAGTTGATCCTGCAAATCCCCGCCGGTGTCGTCCTCGGCCACGGCCTCGGAAAAGCCCGAGGCGAAGCAGACAGCGCCACCCGCACCCATACTGGACAGGACTTGAACCGCTTCAATCGTGGCGTGGCGGTTGATACCGATAAAAACCGCGTCAGGTGCGTTGGGCAGGTCTTCGATAAGCCCATAAACCTTGTGGCCCGCAATGTCCGAAGCCTTGGGATGGACCGGCCAGATCTGACCGGCATATCCCATGCGTTCGGATTGCAGAATAACCTGTTGGCACCATGCACCGCCGCCAATGACAGCGATGGATTTCGGGCGCAGCAGCCGGGTCAGGTCTTTGGTCATGGTCAGGCGCCCAGCGGACGCAGAAGATCGCGGCTGATGATGTGGCGCTGAATCTCGCTGGTGCCGTCCCAGATCCGTTCGACCCGGGCGTCGCGCCAGAACCGTTCAATCGGGAAATCATCCATCAGGCCCATGCCGCCGAAGATTTGCAGCGTCGTGTCGGTGACCCGCGCCAATGCCTCGGAGGCATAGAGCTTGGCCGAGGCGATCTCGCGGTTTGCGGGCAGGTTCTGGTCCAGGCGCCAAGCGGCGGCAAGGGTCAGCCAGTCGGCGGCGTCAATCTCGGTGATCATGTCGGCAATCTGAAAGCCCACACCCTGAAACTTGCCGATGGGCTGGCCGAATTGCTTGCGCTCGGCGGCGTAGTTCAGCGCATAGTCAAAGCAGCGCCGCGCGCGCCCGACCGAGAAGGCCGCAACCGTCAGGCGGGTCGCGTAGAGCCATTCGTTCATCACCGCAAAACCGCCATCGACCTCGCCCAGAACCTGGGCATCGGACAGGCGGCAATTGTCGAAATACAGGATACAGTTTTTATAGCCCCTGTGGCTGACGGATTTGTAGCCGTCGCGCACTTCAAAGCCCGGTGTGCCGCGATCCACCAGGAAGGTGGTGATGCGTTTTTTGGGGCCTTTCGGGGTCTCATCCACGCCGGTGGCAACGAAGACAATGAAGAAATCGGCGTGTTCCGCGCCCGAGATGAAATGTTTCGATCCGTTGACGACCCAGTCGCCACCGTCGCGCACTGCCTGACATTTCATGCCGCGCACGTCCGATCCGGCATCCGGTTCGGTCATCGCCAGGGCGTCCATCTTTTCCCCGCGCACAGCGGGCAGCAGATAGCGTTCGCGCTGTTCGTCGTTGCAGGCCATGAGGATGTTCTGCGGGCGGCCAAAGAAATGCGTCAGCGCCATCGACCCACGGCCCAGTTCACGCTCGACCAGCGTAAAATCCAGATGCGACAGGCCCGCGCCGCCCACTTCTTCGGGGAAGTTGCAGGCATAGAACCCAAGATCGATACATTTCTGCTTGATCTCATTGCCAAGCTCCAGCGGGACCGTTCCGCTGCGTTCCACCGCGTCTTCATGCGGGTAGATTTCTTTTTCTACAAAGCTGCGGACCGTCGAGACGATCATGTCCTGTTCTTCTGTCAGACCAAACTGCATGGCGCGTATTCCCTGGATCGGTGGTTGACCAACCAAACGCCATCGCTCATGGTCGCGGCATGCAGAGATAGATCAGTTTCATGCCAAACTCGAAAATATTATCGCAGCAGTACAATGTCCTGCTGTTCAACGGGTTCTCGAACCATTGCCTTGCGAACATGGTCGAACCGTTGCGGGCGGCGAACACCCTGTCGCGACAGGCGTTATATGCGTGGCGCTTCTGTTCGCTTGACGGCAACCCTGTTCAAAGCTCCAGCGGCCTTGTCGTCACCCCGAACGGGGCCATCGGCGATCAACAGGGGGATTTTCTTCTTGTCATGCCGTCATATGGATACCTGAAGCTGGATACGCGGTCGACCATGCGTGCCGTGCTGGCTGCGGCCAAGAAACACAAGCACCTGGCCGGGCTGGATACGGGAAGCTGGCTGCTTGCCAGCGCGGGATTGCTGGATGACCACAGGGCGACCATTCATTGGGACGAGTTTTCGCGGTTCGAGGAAAGGTTTCCGGCGGTGGAGGCCGTGCAGGAACGGTTTGTCATCGATGGCAACCGGCTGACCTGTTCCGGGGCCATGGCCGCCTTTGATCTGGCCCTGACCCTTATCCGCCGGGATCACGGCCCGCTGCTGGCGATGGAGGTCGAGCACTTGTTCATGAGCCGGAACGGGCGCGGCCATTATGACCTGCCTCTGAAATCCGAGGACACGCTGGTCAATCGTGCGCTGACCGTCATGCAGGCGCATCTTGAAGCACCGCTGTCAGTCCGGAGTGTGGCCCGGAAAATCGGGTGTTCGCAAAAACGGCTTGAAACGCGTGTTCAGGCGGAACTGAAAACAACTCCTCAAGCGCTGTACCGGCGTCTGCGCCTGAACCGCGCACGCAATCTGGCCGAGGATACGGAACAATCCATCGCCGAGATCGCGGGGCGCTGTGGATATGAAAACGCCAGCGCCATGACCCGCGCGTTCAAGGCCGAGTTCGGTCAAACGCCGACCGCATTTCGGAATGGAAACCTGTCGGGGCGATGAGCCCGGACTGGCGGGAAGCCGTTTGTTGCTTTTCACAACCTGCAATAAAGCATGCGGTTTTCTGATGTCACTCCAGCGAAACCCACAGAATCCTGGCGTCTTCGTCGCTGGTCGAGATACAGCCATGGCCCATTCCACTGTCGTAATACAGTGAATCCCCCGCCTTCATGGGCAGGGGTCGGTAATGTTCGGAAAGGAAAATCAGCTCGCCGCTGAGTACATACATGAATTCTTCGCCAGAGTGCCGAATCCAAGTGTCGAACTCGGATACATCCCGCGCCTTGATCGTTGCGATATAGGGCAGCATCCGTTTGCTGGTCAGTTCGGAACACAGCAGTTCGTGATGATAGGTGGGCGTGGTCTTGAATTCCCCTTCACCTTTTGGGGTGAAATCGCGGCGACCCGAGATGCCCGACTGACCCGATTGCAGGAACAGCTGTGGCGTGCTCATGTCGAGCGCCTGTGTCAAGCGCCGCACGATTTCAAAACTGGGCCGTGTCTGGTTGTTTTCGATCTTAGACAGAGTGGACCGACCAATACCCGCAGCACGGCCAGCCTCTTCCAAAGTCCAGCCTTTTGATCGCCGCGCATCGCGAATGGAGCGGCCCAAAGCCTCGCCTTCGTCCGGTTCTTCCAGCCCGGAAACATCGTTTTGGCTTTCATCGACCATGGATTTCCCCCTGTTTTTCAAAGGCTACAGGTTTTCCCATACATACGCAACTTCTTGAATAAGAGATTTATGTTGCCCTATTGGATCATTTTCCACTATTGGAAACAAAGTTTCGTACTGAGGATTCGGAACCGAAGGAGGGGATAATGTTCAAAACGTCGCTGAATGAGGCTGACCCGGTAATCGCCGCGTCGATCGCGCGCGAAGGAATACGTCAGGCGGAACAGATTGAATTGATCGCGTCCGAGAACATCGTCTCGAAAGCTGTGATCGAGGCTCAGGGCTCGGTCCTGACCAACAAATACGCCGAAGGTTATCCTGCGCGCCGCTATTATGGCGGGTGCGAATATGTCGACGAGGTCGAAGTCGAGGCCATCGAAAGGCTGAAACAGCTGTTCGGTTGTGAATACGCCAACGTTCAACCCCATTCCGGCGCTCAGGCGAACGGGGCGGTCAAACTGGCGTTGCTGAGCCCCGGTGACACCATCCTGGGCATGTCGCTGGATGCGGGCGGGCACCTGACACACGGTGCAAAACCTGCCCAATCCGGCAAGTGGTTCCGGCCGGTACAATACGGTCTGACCCAAGCCGGCCTGATCGATTACGACCAGGTGGCCGAGCTGGCCCGGGTGGAAAAGCCCAAGATGATCATCGCAGGCGCATCGGCCTATTCCCAGAAGATCGACTTTGTCCGTTTCCGCGAGATCGCAGATGAAGTTGGCGCGTGGTTGCTGGCGGACATGGCGCATATCGCGGGTCTGGTCGCAACTGGCCTGCACCCTTCGCCCATTGGGCACGCGCATATCGTCACCTCAACCACCCACAAGACACTGCGCGGCCCGCGGGGCGGGATCATTCTGACCAATGACGAAGCGCTGGCGAAAAAGATCAACTCTGCCGTATTCCCGGGCTTGCAAGGTGGACCGCTGATGCATGTGATCGCCGGCAAGGCGGTTGCATTCGGAGAGGCGCTGAAGCCGGAGTTCAAAGAATACATGCAGCGCGTTGTCGACAGTGCATCGGCTTTGGCCAATGTCATGATGGCGCGCGGATGTGACATCGTTTCGGGTGGCACCGAAAACCACCTGATGCTGGTCGATCTGCGCCCGATCGGTGTGACCGGCAAGGATGCCGAGGCCGCGCTGGAACGTGCCGGGTTCACCTGTAACAAGAACAGCGTTCCGGGCGATCCCCAGAAGCCCACCATCACCAGCGGCATCCGTCTGGGCACTGCCGCCGGGTGCAGCCGGGGTTTTGGCCCTGAAGAGTTCAAACAGATCGGCCATCTGATCGGCGATGTTCTGGACGCGTTGGCGCAGTCGCCCGAAGGCGACGCGGCCATCGAAAAAGAAACCCGCGAAAAGGTTCGCGCGCTTTGCGCAAGCCACCCGATCTACTGAAAGTGCGCGAAATGAACACCTACGATCTGATTGTCATCGGAGGCGGACCGGGCGGCTATGTTGCCGCGATCCGCGCGGCTCAGCTGGGACTGAAAGTTGCCTGCGTCGAAGGGCGCGGCGCTCTTGGCGGCACCTGTCTGAACGTGGGGTGCATCCCCTCCAAAGCGTTGCTGACCTCCTCGGCCAAATATGCCGAGCTTGCACATCTCTCCTCCCACGGTGTTGCGGTCGAGGGGGCCAGCATCAATGTCGGCGCGATGATGGAGCGCAAGGACAAGATCGTGGGCGACCTGACCAAAGGCATCGCATTCCTGTTCAAGAAGAACGGCGTTGACCTGATCGAAGGTTGGGCCAGCATCCCTTCAGTCGGGCAGATCAAGGTTGGCGCTGACATCTATGAGGCAAAGAACATTCTGATCGCGACCGGGTCGGAACCTACCACGCTACCGGGGATCGAGATTGATGAGCAGGACGTCCTGAGTTCGACCGGCGCGATTGCGATGGAAAGCGTGCCGGATCATCTGGTGGTGGTCGGCGCAGGTGTGATCGGTCTGGAACTTGGTCAGGTCTGGGCGCGTCTGGGCGCGAAAGTCACCGTCGTCGAATATCTGGACCGTGTGCTGCCCGGCATAGATGGCGAGATTGCAAAACTGGCGCAGCGGGCGCTGGCCAAGCGCGGCCTGAAGTTCCAGCTTGGTCGGGCATTGAAATCCGTCAACAAGACCGCGGCCGGACTGACGCTTGCTCTGGATCGGGTTGGCAAAGACAAGGAAGAGGTGATCGAGGCCGACAAGGTTCTGATCGCCGTCGGACGCCGACCGGTAACGCGCGGGTTGGGGCTGGAAGAACTGGGGGTAGCCTGCGACCCGCGCGGCTTTATTCAGGTGGATGACACATTCTGTACCTCTGTTCCCGGCATCTATGCCATAGGCGACTGCGTTCCAGGGCCGATGCTGGCACACAAGGCCGAAGAGGATGGCGTTGCCTGTGTCGAGATGCTGGCAGGCGAAGCGGGACATATTGACTACAATACCGTGCCCGGCGTGGTTTACACCGACCCCGAGGTCGCCTCGGTCGGGCTGACCGAAGAAGCCTTGCAAGAATCGGGCATTGAATACGTGGTCGGGAAGTTTGCCTTCATGGCCAATTCGCGGGCGCGCTCGACCGGCGAGACCGACGGGGCCGTCAAGGTGCTGGCCAGTTCCGAAGGCAGGATCTTGGGCGCGCATATTTGCGGTGCGCATGGGGGAGATCTGATTGCCGAGCTGGTTCTGGCCATGGCCCAGGGCATCACCGTCGCCGAGGTCGCAGCCACCTGCCATGCCCACCCGGCGATGGGCGAGGCTGTGAAAGAAGCCTGCCTTGACGCCCTGGGCCGGGCAATTCACGCGTAGCGGGGAACAGCCAGATGACCATCCAGCTAAGACCACGTCACCCGGAAAAAGCCAAAAAGGCCGACAGCGTCATTCCGCGCAAACCCAAGTGGATACGCAAGAAAAAAGGCGACAGCTCCGCCTATTACGAAACCCGGCGCCTGATGCGGGATCACAATCTGGCGACGGTCTGCGAAGAGGCGGCCTGCCCCAATATCGGCGAGTGTTGGTCCAAGCGCCACGCAACCATGATGATTATGGGCGAGGTCTGCACACGCGGATGCTCGTTCTGCAACGTATCGACTGGCCGCCCCGACGCGCTGGACGCTTTCGAACCCGGTCGCGTTGCAGCGGCGGTCAGGAAGCTGGGCCTGCGCCATGTCGTCATCACCTCGGTCGATCGCGACGATCTGGCCGATGGCGGGGCCGAGCATATTGCCCAGACCATTCGGGCGGTACGCCACCAAAACCCCGGCACCACGGTCGAAGTTCTGACCCCCGATTTTCTGGGCAAGGGCGACGCCGCCAAGGCAGTCTTTGACGCCGCACCGGACGTGTTCAACCACAATCTGGAAACCGTGCCGCACCTATATCCGACCGTCCGTCCTGGCGCGCGGTATTACACGTCGCTGCGGCTGCTGGATGATGCCAAGCGCGCCAATCCGGAACTATTCACCAAATCCGGCCTGATGGTGGGCCTGGGGGAAACACTCACGGATGTGCGTCAGGTCATGGATGACCTGCGTGCAGCGCAGGTCGATTTCCTGACCGTTGGCCAATATCTGCAACCAACCCCGAAACACCATCCAATCGACCGGTTCTGGACACCGGAAGAGTTCGCCCAGCTGGAACAGATTGCCCGGTCCAAGGGCTTTTTGCACGTGTCAGCAACCCCGCTGACCCGGTCGTCGTTCCATGCGGACGAAGATTTCGCTGCTCTCAGGCAGGCTCGCCAGCGGGCTATCGCCAAAGGGGCATAAACCAAACGCAAATGGGAGGGAATCCATGGAAGCGTTAAATTCAATCGTAGGGGCCATCAATGGCGTCGTGTGGGGGCCGCTGATGCTGGTTCTCATCCTTGGCGTCGGCTTCTTCCTGCAGGTCGGACTGAAGTTCATGCCGATCCTGCGCATTGGCACGGGCTTCAGCCTGCTGTTCAAAGGCCGTGAAGGTCAGGGCGAAGGGCAGATCAGCCCGTTCAACGCGTTGATGACTTCGCTGTCGGCCACCATCGGTACGGGGAACATCGCCGGTGTTGCCACTGCTGTCTTCCTGGGCGGTCCGGGCGCATTGTTCTGGATGTGGATGACCGCCCTGGTGGGCATGGCCACCAAATATGCCGAGGCTGTCTGCGCGGTGAAATACCGCGAAAAGGACGAGCTGGGCAACTTCGTCGGCGGCCCGATGTACTACATCAAGAACGGTCTGGGCGCGAAATGGGCGTGGCTGGGTGTTGCCTTTGCCCTGTTTGGCGCAGTTGCGGCCTTTGGCATTGGTAACGGCGTGCAGGCCAATGGTGTTGCACAGGTTCTGGAATCGAATTTCGGAGTAAACACCTCGGTCACCGGTGTCGCTCTGATGGTTCTGACCGCCGCTGTTATTCTGGGTGGTATCACCCGTATCGGTGCGGTCGCCGGTAAACTGGTTCCGTTCATGGCGATTGCCTATATCGTTGCCGGACTGCTGGTCCTGATCATCAACATCGGCAACATCGGTCATGCGCTGTCGCTGGTCTTCACCTACGCCTTCACCCCATCAGCCGCCGAAGGTGGTTTCGCAGGTGCAGCCGTCTGGGCCGCCATCCGCTTTGGTGTGGCGCGCGGTGTTTTCTCGAACGAAGCGGGTCTGGGTTCCGCTCCGATCGCGCACGCTGCAGCCGAGACCAAAGGCCCGGTCAATCAGGGCCTGATCGCGATGCTGGGAACGTTCATCGACACTATCATCGTCTGTTCGATCACCGGTCTGGCGATCATCTCGTCAGGTGCTTGGACATCGGGGGAATCCGGTGCGGCGCTGACCTCGCTGGCGTTCGAGACCACTCTGCCGGGTATCGGCGGGTCGATCATCGCCATCGCTCTGTCGATCTTTGCCTTTACCACCATCCTCGGCTGGTCCTTCTATGGCGAGAAATGCGTCGAGTTCCTGCTGGGCGTGAAATCCCTGCTTCCCTACCGCATCCTGTGGATCATCGCGATCTACTTCGGTGCAACCGCGGATCTGGGCTTTGTCTGGCTGCTGGCCGACACGCTGAACGCCATGATGGCCATTCCGAACCTGATCGCCCTGGCCCTGCTGAGCCCGATCGTCTTCAAGCTGACGAAAGAGTTCTTCGCCTCGGGCGGCAAGTCCGAAGAGCCGGGCGGCGCGCCTGCCGAATAAGCTTGGTCTGACTTGAAACCGGGGGGCCATTCCGGCCCCCCGCCTTTGAAACAGAATTCCATATCTCGAGGAGAGACGTGATGGCCACGAAAATCCTGCTGCCCATTGATCACACCGACGACCGTTCGTGGAAAAATGCCCTGCCAGTTGCCTTGGAACAGGCGAAATTCTACGGGGCTGAGCTGCATGCGGTTGCCGTTATCCCCGAGATCATCCAGCTGCCGAACCTGCCCGCCAACTACGGCGCCGGCGCCAAAGATCACGTGCGAAATGCGGTTCAGGCCATTCTGGATCATGGCAACGCATCGGACGTGCCTGTCCATATTGAAGAAGGCAGCGTTTACCGTGAAATCCTCAAGCGCGCCTACAAGGACGGCTTTGACCTGATCGTCATGGCCTCGACCAAGGGTGATTTTCCGAATTATGAAATCGGTCCGAACCTGGCCCGTGTCGTGCGCAACGCGCATTGCACCGTCATGGTTGTTCGCGACCAGTCCCGTTGAGTGAAAGGTTGGATCAATGACCGAGATTAGACGCACGCCGCTTTTTGGGCTTCACGTTGAGTTGGGCGGCAAGATGGTTGATTTTGCCGGGTGGGAGATGCCGGTTC
>NZ_JBQFLR010000015.1:0-109627 GCF_056531345.1 Ruegeria sp. N7
GTCGAACAAGGCGCAGACGGTGTTCGATTCATTGACGCCTCTGTGCGCTCTCACCAGTCCGGAGGGGTCTGGGTCACTCTCTAAGGGTCTGCCTACACGAGTGTAATACACGCCCGGGCCGTTGCCAGGGCGTTTTCATTTCCTGTTCAGTATTAAAGTTGATATTTTAAAAAATATCAGATATTTTTGACTACGTGTGATGAATTTTAGATTCGCAGACACGTGGAGCTGTCGTTCATGGTGAAACCCGAAGAGGCTGGCGCAAGCCCCTCTCTCTACTCCTTGGCGCATCTGACGCTGATTGGCTGTACGCCGCCCGAGTTGGTCTATATCGCCGCACGGGCCGGTTACGATGCCGTCAGCCCCCGATTCATTCCGATGCATGTGCCCGGCGAATTCACTCAATCCCCAATCGACAAGGCACAGGTGCAGGCCACCAAAACGGCTCTCTCTACCACCGGATTGAAGGTCCTTGATGTCGAGCTTGCACGCATCACCGAAGATGTCGATCCACGCAGTTTTGAGCCTTCTCTTGAGATTGGCGGGGAGTTGGGCGCCAAACGCATGATTATGAGCGCGTGGACAAACACCCGCGATGATCGTGACTTTCTGATCGACGTCTATTCCGAAACCTGCGAACTGGCAGCGCCCTACGGATTAACGGTGGACTTGGAGTTCCCGAGCTTC
This sequence comes from Ruegeria sp. N7, assembly GCF_056531345.1. Taxonomy (NCBI): domain Bacteria; kingdom Pseudomonadati; phylum Pseudomonadota; class Alphaproteobacteria; order Rhodobacterales; family Roseobacteraceae; genus Ruegeria; species Ruegeria sp. N7. The sequence goes on from NZ_JBQFLR010000015.1 coordinate 688, forward strand.
TCCCGCTTGCGCACGCTGGATGAAGCACTGGACATTGTCCGCGCCTCTGATCAGCCCAACGGCGGTATTCTGGTCGATACGCTCTACCTGCACCTCAGCCGCGTAGATCTTGGTGAGCTGTTGCACGTTCCCTCGGACCTGTTTCACTTCCTGCATATCTCTGATTGCCTGCCCGGCATCGCCGATACGCGTGAGGGCATGATCCAACTGGCCCGCGATGCGCGGCTATATCCCGGTGAGGGATGGATCGATTTCACCGGCATCATCGAACGGATGCCACCCGTCGACTATTCCATCGAACTGCCCAACCAAAGCCGCGTGGCCGAGTTGGGATATGAAGAACACGCGCGTCGCTGTCTCAGCCACGCCAAGCGAACATTCGGCGAGGCGCGGTCACAGCGTCGTATGCCCAATGCTGCAATTCCAAAACACCAAGAGGATCATCATGGGCAAAGAGCTCACTGAAAACGACCGCAACATGGCGGCCGATATGCTGGCACGCGCCCGCGCTGCCATGGCCGAGATCGAGGATTGGGATCAGGGCAGGTTGGACCGCCTGTCTCAGGCCATTGCGTGGTATGCGGGGAACGAGAAAACCTTCACGCGTCTAGCCCAGCAAGGCGTGGACGAAAGCGGTATCGGAGATCGCGAAGGGCGTCCTGCCAAGCGATTTAAGATTCACATGGTGTTGCGTGATGTCTTGCGGACACCATCGACCGGGATCGTCGAAGTAGACGAAGAAAAGGGTCTGGTAAAATATGCCAAGCCTGCCGGTGTGATCGCATCCCTGATTCCGATGACCAATCCAGCGATGACACCACCGGTGACCGGTGTTTCCGCCGCCAACGCCCGGAATGCTGTTATCTTCAGTCCGCATCCGCGAACCGCTCATACCACCTTCGAGATGGTCGAGGTCATGCGAGCGGCCTGCCGTGCCGCTGGTGCCCCCGAGGATCTGTTTCAATCCATTCGCAAACCGTCGATCCCATTGACGCAACATTTGATGGAGATCTGTGATCTGACGCTGGCAACGGGCGGCAAGCCCATGGTCAAAGCGGCGTACAGTTCAGGGCGCCCGGCCTTTGGCGTCGGCGCGGGCAATTCATCCATCGTCATCGATGAGACTGCCGACCTGGACATCGCCGCTCAGAACACACGAATTTCCAAGACGTCTGACTTTGGTTCGGGTTGTTCGGCCGACGGTAACATCATCATCCAGCGCTCGGTTTACGACGATATGGTCAAGGCGCTTGAGGCCGAAGGTGGATACCTGTGTTCGACCAAAGAGAAGGCCATGCTCGAAGCTGCCATGTGGGATGAGAAAGGAAACCGTACCTTCCCGACTATCGCCTGTCCGCCTCAGCAAACGGCCAAGGTCGCCGGTTTCTCGATCCCCGAAGATCGCAAGTTCCTGATGGTTGAAAATCAGGGGCAAATCGGGCCGCAGCACAAGTTCTCGAAGGAAAAACTGACCACGCTGATGGCGCTATATCACTTTGACACTTTCGATGACGCGCTGGAAACGGTCAGCCAGATTTACAACACCGGAGGCAAGGGCCATTCCTGCGGCATCTACAGCCACAATGACGATCACATCGACCGGTTGGCGCGCCTGGCTCCGGTCAGCCGCATGATGGTGCGACAGCCTCAGTCCAAGGCCAATGCGGGTGCCTGGACCAATGGCATGCCTATGACCAGCAGCCTAGGTTGCGGCATCTGGGGCGGCAACATTACCAATGAAAATGTCACCATGAAACACATGATGAACTACACCTGGGTCAGCCGTCCCATCCCCGAGGATCGCCCCTCGGAGCCGGACCTGTTCGGTGAGTTCTACGGACAGGAGGTCGCGTGATGGACGGAGCGAAACTGGAAGGCAAAACCGTTGCCGAACACATCGTCGACTTTCTCGAACGTCGCGAGGTCAAGCATGTATTTGGCCTGTGCGGGCACACGAACATTGCGGTTCTGGCCGCGTTGGCGGAAAGCCCCATCGATTTCGTCACCGTACGGCACGAACAAATCGCCAGCCACGCAGCGGACGCATATGCCCGCGTGACGGGCAAGGCCTCGGTGGTGCTGTCCCATCTCTCCCCGGGGCTGACCAATTGTGCAACCGGGGTCGCCAACGCCGCACTGGACTGTATCCCGATGGTCGTGATCGCGGGCGACATTCCAACGCACTACTACGGTAAACATCCACATCAGGAAGTGAACCTCCATGCAGACGCCGCCCAGTGGGAGATCTATCGTCCCTTTGTCAAACGCGCCTGGCGGGTCGATCGGGCAGACCTGATGGCCGAAATTCTGGAAAAGGCGTTTCATCTGGCCGAAAGCGGCCAGCCCGGGCCAGTGCTGGTCAACGTGCCGATGGACATCTTCTCCGAGGTGATCCCCTCGGACAGTTTCGACCGTATCCGCGACAACACGCGCGCGCTCAAAAAACCGTCGATTGACGATGAAACAGCGCGAGAGATTGTCGAAGCGTTGGCGCAGGCTCAAAGTCCGGTCGCTTATGTCGGTGGTGGTATTCTACTGGCACAGGCCAGCGAGGAATTACGCGCCTTTGTGGAGCACATGGGCCTACCAGTCGCGCATTCTTTGATGGGTAAAGGCGCACTGCGCGACGACCATCCGCTTGTGCTGGGAATGACCGGGTTTTGGGGCACCGAGCTGGTCAACCAGTCTTGCCTGAATGCGGATTACATCTTTGCTGTCGGAACCCGGTTCAAAGAGGCCGATTGCTCCAGCTGGTATCCTGGTTACACGTTCAACATTCCTGGCTCAAAGGTCATCCATATCGACATTGAACCGCAAGAGATTGGACGGAATTATCCCACCGAGATCGGAGTCGTTGCTGACGCCAAGGCCGCTTTGCGCGTCGTCAACCGAGTTGCCCGCGAGATGTATCCTGAGGGCTTCAAACGCCCCGCGCTGGAACAGAAGATCACCGACTTCCGAACGAACTTCAAAGCGCGCAACGTGGACATGGCGACCTCGTCGTCCTTTCCGATGATGCCCGAACGTATTTTGGCAGATACCCGCAAGGCACTGCCCGAGGATGCCATTATCACTACGGACGTGGGATGGAACAAGAACGGCGTCGGACAACAATTTGATATCCTGGCACCCGGTTCAATCCTGACCCCGGGTGGATTCGCGACGATGGGCTTTGGCCCTCCGGGAGCGATCGGCGCAAAACTGGCAGCCCCTGACCGTGTGGTGATAAGTCTTGTTGGCGATGGGGGGTTCGGTCAGAACCCGTCGATGCTGGCAACCGCGGTCGAGCTTGATCTGGGCATCATCTGGCTGGTTATGAACAACAACGCCTTCGGCACTATCGCGGGCCTTCAAAAGGCGCATTACGGTCTGACATACGGGACCACGTTCCCTGGATCAGCCGCAGCTCCTGCAAACGGACCGGGTTATGCGGATATTGCAAGAGCTTATGGTGCAGAAGGGCACAGGCTCAGTGCTGCTGATGAATTGTTGCCCGCATTGGAAGCGGCAATCGCCAGCGGCAAACCAACCGTTCTTGATGTCCCAATGATCAACAACCCAACACCAACGACCGGACATTGGAACATCTTGGACATATACTCACCGGACAAAGAGGTATCTCACGTCGCGACTTGACGAAACTGGGCGCGTCTGAACGCGCCCAGTTTCTTGTGTCAATGCTCATCCGTGTTCGAGCAAATATCAACAGCTCCGTCGCGGCGCGGTCATCGTTGTTGTGTGTCTGAACTTTTTTGTTGGTTAGTTATTCTCAACGAAGCACGTGAGATAATGTCAAATTGCAATAACGCTGAAGTATGTGCGTTCTTAGCGTCCAAGTTTTCTCTCTCGCAGCGAATGGCAGATTCGACGGGACTCGTCGCAGCATAACCAACAGGCGGCCAACGGCAGCCTAGGGCCGGGCGCGTCGTTTAGGCCAAGGCGCTTATTAGCTACCCGGTACGTGACTGTTTTTTGATGGCGGCGAGCAGTAAATGCCTAAGAAAGAAGGCCCGCAATGACGCGAGCCTTCTTTTGGCGGATGGGTCATCGACTATTCGTCGAGAAACCTTTTCGCGCTTGGCAGGTGGTGCATCAGCACGTAGTAGGTCAGACCCGCCGGGATCAGACTTGCGTACCAGGAGATCCCCGAAAAGATCAGGGCCGCGACAACTCCGACACCCATGGCGATCACGGCAGCCCAGTTCACGCCGTTATAGGGGCCTTCCGGATCATAGAGCTTGTCAAGATCAAGCGTCTGTTTGCGCAGCACGAAGTAATCGACGACAAGGATCGCGAAGATGGGACCTAGGAAAGCCGAGTAGGTCTGAATGAAAATGCTCAGGCCTGCCGCGGACTCATCTTTTACAAGTTCCCACGGGAAAGTGCAGAAGGCGAGCAAGCCGACGATCACTGCAGAGGTTTTGAATTTGATCTTGAAGACATCCATCAGCGCATAGGCGGGAGGGACGACGTTGTTCAGGATGTTCGTTGTGACCTGAGCAAAAGCAATGAACAGGAGCGTTACGACCAGCAGCAGCTTGTTGTCGACAGCGCTCGAAAACACCTTGATTGGATCAACTTCACCGGTAGCACCGGACACCATCAGCCCAATGAGGCCCATGAAAAGTGTCGCCGGCAGGATCGAATTTGCATAGATCGCGACCTGCCTTAGCGGCCCAACGCTCCGACGCAATTCGCGCGAATAGTCCGATACGTTCAGCATCATCGTACTGTAGATCCCAAGGAAGAGCATGGTAGCCCCCCAGAACGGTGCACCCCAGGTGCCCTCGACATTTACCAGATTGGTCGAGATTTCTTCGCCGTATTTGTTGATGACGCTAAAGAACATGTAGATCAGCGACGCGATGATGAAGATCGATCCGATATTCTCGAGCCACTTGATCCCGTGAAACCCAAGCACCGAAAGACCGATCTGAAGGAACTGGAAGCCGATAAAGAACGCCCACATGTTCGAATAACCGAGGAGCGTTTCCGACACGAGGTTGAGTGCCCCCGCGCCGATCCAACTCTGGAACCCGAACCAGACGATAGCGGGAACCGAACGCACCAGCGCCGGAATCCGTGTGCCCGAAAAGCCGAAAGCGGACCGGGCCTGTACCATGAACGGAATGCCATATTTGTGACCGGCCTGACCGTTGATCATTAGCGCGAGCCCGATCACCGTGCAGCCGATGGCGATAGCAACAAAGGTCTGCAGGAGGTTCAGCGTACCGACCAAGCCTGACCCGATAGTAAATGTTCCGATGGAAACGCATCCGCCAAGCCACGCGAAAAGATAGGACCACGGGTCCATGATCCGCGTCTCTTGCGGTGCCAGGCTCTCTTCCCCGATCGCCTTGTGTTCGATATGGGTTAGGTGATCGTCGTGCGGCATAGCGACCGTGTCAGCCGTGTCTGATTTGAATGTCATTTTCTCCTCCGATGACAGGTTATTTTAGTTTTGGCCGGGCGTAGGCATTGATTTTGCTGGTCTTCAGGCCGCAACCGACCAGCGCTTCGATCATGCGGGTTGCCACGCTCACGCCATCGATCACCGGAATACCGGTCTCTTCGCTGAGCCACGCGGTCAAATCCGCCATCCCCGCACATCCCAGAACAATTGCTTCGCAACGATCTTCCTCAATCGCGCGCAGGATTTCCTCGCGGATCTTTTCGCGCGCGTTCGAGCCGGGCTCTTCCAAGGCCAAAACAGGGATCTCTGCTGACCGAACCCGCCGGCATTGATGCGACAGGCCATAGCCATGGATCATGTGTTCGATGATGGGCACTGACCGCGGCAAAGTGGTGACGACCGAGAACGAGGTGGCAAGCATGCTCGCCGCCTTCACCGCAGCTTCGCAGATTCCGATGACAGGGCCCGTCGCGATCTCGCGGCAAGCGCCGATACCGGGATCATCGAAACAAGCAACGACAATGCCATTGACCTGCTGGTCTTCTGCGGCTTGCACGCAAGACAGAAGGCCGGGAACTGACATCGCTTCGTCGAAATGCCCTTCGATACTCGCCGGTGCGCCTTGCGCGGTAGCGCCTCTGATCACGACACCGGCACTCGCGGCCGCCTGGGCGGACGTGATGATCTTGCGTGTCATCGATTCAGTAGAGTTGGGGTTTACAACTAGAATTTCCATGTGATCTCCCTTGACGATATAAATCGTTAACAAACGTTGTTAACGATTCCAACAAAAATGTTAACTTAGATTGTCAAGGCGTTACCGATGCCTAGATGGCGTCTGTTCCGACTGGGGGCAGAATGACAGGGGTGTTGTCAGGTTAACCCTAGATCGGTTGCTCGTGTCTGGATTTGGACATAGATCGCATTGGTGAATCCATCGTCCAACAGCTACAAGCGTCACCGATTTCCTCCTCAGATCATTGCCCACTCTGTGTGGCTGTATTTCCGCTTCAATTTGAGCCTTCGCGAAGTTGAAGAGATGCTGCTTGCGCGCGGGATCGGCGTTTCTTACGAGACTGTCCGGCGTTGCGTGATCAAGTTCGGACGGATGATGGCTCGAAACTTGCGACTAAGTCAGGACCGTCCTGGTGATGTCTGGCATCTCGATGAAGTTGTCGTGAAAATCGCTGGTCGCAGGTATTGGCTTTGGCGCGCGGTCGATCAGCATGGCGTCGTGCTGAACGAAATACTCCAACCGAAGCGGGACAAGCGGGCCGCAAAACGGTTGTTGCGCCGCCTGATAAAGCGTCTTGGCTTCCTCCATTGGTCAGCAAAGAAGTGAAATTTCTTTCAGACAGTTACACATATTCGCAATGCATCGAGAATTGCGGCGTGTATATTTCGGCTTGTAACTGCGTCGCCAATTCGGGCCAAATGGAAACGGCCGCTTAGATTGGTGTCAACGAATGGAAATGTCCCACCAAAAAGCGCCTTGTGTTCAACCTGCCCGTGGTTCCGCGAGCTTGGTTTGAGATCGTGAAAAAGTCCGTCCATTGGGGACAGGCCATGTTCTACGACTACGTGATCAACAAGACGTTCAGTGACATCCCCCGTCAACACATGACGCAGGCTGGCGCGAACTCCATCATCTTCGCGCACCAGGGAGGTAAGCTCTTGCAGGCAGGTGAAGGTAACTCCATTGGCGGCCAGATCGCGTAAGGCGACGGCAGAGGTCGTTGGGCCAAGGTCATGCAGAAGTGCCCGGTCCGGGGTTACAAGATTTACACTGCAACCATTGCCCGCCAGCGCGTCGGCAGTTACAGCCGCAGGGTGGTCGCCGACTTCATCGAACAACAGCACCTCGCCCGAGACACGTGCCTCGCCCGACAACACGTCCCAACTGGAAATTGCCAGGTCGCCGCCGGGGATAACTGTGGTTTCGGGCCAGCCGCCTGTTGCAACGATCACCAAATCGGGGGCTTCGGATATCACGTCATCAGCTTCGGCATAGGTGTTCAAGCGGATATCGATCCCAAGCAAAGTCACTTCGGAAATCAACCAGTCAGCTACGCCCCAGACCTGTCTGCGCGTTTTCCCTTTAGAGGCCAGAACCAACTGCCCGCCCAGCCGATCCGATGCCTCGAACAGCACGACTTCGTGACCGCGCAGGGCGCAGACCCGTGCGGCCTCCAGTCCGCCGGGCCCGCCGCCGACGACAACAACTTTCTTTCGGGTGTCGCTGTAGGCGATGATATGAGGCAAGGTCTGCTCACGCCCCGTGGCGGCATTGTGTCCGCAAACGGCAGGTTTGCCCTGATTGACCCGGTCCACGCAGTAGCCCAAGCCGACACAGGGGCGGATGCGTTCTTCTTCCCCCCGCGCGAGTTTTTCTACCAGATAGGGATCTGCCATCTGTGCGCGGGTCATGCCCACCAGATCGACATGGCCGCCGGAGACCGCGTGGCGGGCCGTGGCAATATCCGCAATCCCTCCTGCGTGCAGGATAGGCAAATCGACGGCATCACGGATGCGCCCGGCCACGGTGATATGCGGTGCCGCCGGCAGGCCCATGGGGCGCACCCATTCAGCCAAACCCAGATCATCATAGGGCGCGCCGGCGAGGATGTTGAGCAGGTCGACATCGCTGGATTTTTCCAGCATCCTGGCTGCGGCAATGCATTCTTCAGCGCTCAGCCCACCTTCTTTCAGTTCATCGCCGGTGATGCGCATCGACAGGATGAAATTAGCGCCGACTTCGGCGCGCACGGCGTCGAGCACCTGCAAGGTCAGGCGCATGCGGTTCTCCAGCGTTCCACCATAGTCATCGTCGCGCTTGTTTGTCAGCGGGGACAGGAATTGCCCCAGAAGGTGTGAGTGGGACAGGAGCTCGATCCCGTCGAATCCTCCTTGCTGACAGCGACGCGCAGCGGCTGCGAAATCGTCAATCACGCGGTTGATGTCTTCTTGTTCCATGGCCTTGGGAAAGGCACGATGTGCACGTTCGCGGATACTGGACGGAGCTATGACAGGCAGCCAATGGCCATCATCCCATGCAGTGCGGCGCCCCATATGAGTGATCTGACACATGATCGCGGCACCATGTTCGTGAACGCCATCCGTTAGTTTCCGAAACCATGGAATGACGCTGTCATCACCGGCATAAAGCTGGCCGAACACCGATGGGCTATCAGGGGCGATATTGGTCGACCCACCGACCATGGTCAGGGCAACCCCGCCCTTTGCCTTTTCCTCGTGATACAACCTGTAGCGGTCCCGGGGATGGCCATCTTCAACAAAATTCGGCGCATGGGACGTGCTGACGATGCGGTTGCGCAAAGTCAGGTGTTTCAATTGAAACGAATCGAGTAGGTGCGCCACTTTCGTGCCCCTTCGGCCAAATCTGCTGTTTGAAAACTGTCCAGGGTCGGCTCCGCTGGTCAGTTTCAACACCTGATGAGTTTGGTTGTCGAAAGCACTTTACTTGGGAAGCTATGCGTAAGAATTCACTGCTTCCGACATTGCTGTATGAAAAGGCGACCCGACCAGGAAATCCAATGGTGGAACACCCTTTGAGTACAGAAGGGAACCTGGCAGGGGCCGCTCGATCCATCAAGGTCTGCACAAGGTTGCAATCACGTGCAATCTTAGATTGGAGGTGCTGCGCGCGCTGTGATCAACTGTCTGGCAGTAACTCTTTCGCGATGTATCATGTACAGACCTGCACCGATGATGATGGCAATGCCAAGCAGGCTAAGCCTGTTCGGAAAGTCATTGAAGACAAGGTAGCCAAACAAGGTTGCTACCGGCAGCTCAAAATACTGCAAAGGAGCCAATGTGGCAGACGGGGCAAATGACAGCGCATAAGTCATCATCATGTGGCTTACCGTCGCAAAAAAACCGGTCCCAAGAAGCCACAACAGTGCAATGTCTTTCGGCCAAACGGGATCGAAAAGTTCGGAACCAGAACCTTGCGCAACCAATAAGATTGGAATGCAAAACAGACTGGCAACCAGGCCAGTGTGAAATTGCAGAGCCACCGGGTGCATCCGTCGCGACAAGCCCCGCGTCACAAGAATGTAGAAAGCGAAAGCAACAGCCGTACCGAGAGGAATAATTGCCACTGCGCCGAAAGCCGCGAAGCTGGGTTGGATGACGAACAATACGCCGACAAACCCTACAAGAGCTGCCCCGACGCGACGAGGACCGACATCTTCACCAAGGTAAAACTTGCCGACCAGCAAGACAATGAACGGTGCCACAAACACGATGGCAAGGGCATCAGCAAGCGGCATCACTCGGATAGCCGTAATGAAACAAAAAGTCGCGAACAGCAAAAGTACTGAGCGGAATACAAGTACCATCAATTCACCGCTCGCGACACGCAATGACAGTCCCATTTTCCAGACAAACGGTCCCATCAACGCACATTGCAATACAAAGCGGGCGGCCGTTATCTGCCCAACTGGCACACTGGCCGATGCGAGCTTGGCAGCTACATCCAGCAAGGGAGCAGTCAGGCAAAATCCAAGCATCAGTGCAACGCCCGCAAGGGTGCGATCCGTGGATTGAGGTGTGGAATCAGCTGAGGTCATCCCATCATGAAGAACTGTCGCCAAATGCGTGTCTGTTCTCAATGCGACGCCAGGCAAAAGTCCCGATATTCCCGAGCTCGGAAAGAGTAGGAGTTTGCTCATGCAGCGAACCGCAGGTTCCATGACCCGCACGGCAGCATCAACTGCCTTGTTTCAGGATTCGCTAACGAGATGTACTGGCCTTTTCATTCAACGGTTTACCTGCAAGGCTAGGCACAGAGATCGGCGACCTGCAAATCTCTAGAAACCGGTCAATCAACGCTGTCTGCACTGTTTGGCGAGAGCGGGCAATCACCACCCTGTAGTGTCCGATGCTTTCCTCGAGCGGTCGCGCAACGATGGGGTCGCCTTCAATCGTGCGATCCTGCTTGGGCGGGAAGCCTGCCAGGGTGAAGCCGAACCCCTTGCCGACGTAGGCCTGAACAAGCTCGCGTGATTGGGATTGGAATGGCACTTCGGGGTGAACGCCTGCGGCCTGCAGCAGTTGAAGATAGCTAGGGCCAGGCCCGGCTGGTGATACAGCGATATAGGGCAGTCCGATCAGGTCGGACAGGCTGATCCGGGCTTTTGCTGCCAAAGGGTGTTCGCCTGACAGCAGAACCAGGGGCGGCAGCTCCAGCAGCACTTCTGCCTCATGCCGCTTGAGATCGAACCCCTGGTCAAAAACCACCAGCGCATCCACTTCGCCACCATCCAGTGCGTCCACCAAGGTCGGATAATCCGCTTCCTTCACCTCGACACGAACGTCTGGGTAGCTTTCGCGGAAGGCAAGCACCGCAGGCAGGACGATGCGCTGTGCCAGTGCGTGATGAGTGCCGATGTGGATCCTGCCAGTGCGTCCTGACGCCAGGTTCTCGGCCTGCCTGTCCAGCGCCGCGGCCTGCGCCAGCAGCGCCTCAGCCTGGGCGAAAAACTCCTTTCCCGCAGGCGTCAGCCGCATACCTTGCGCCGGAAAGCGGTCGAACAGGGTCAGGCCGGTGGTCGCCTCCAGTTTGTCCACCGCTGAGGCAATCGCGGCGGGAGAAACATTCAATTGCCGAGCAGCCTGGGCAATACCGCCCCGCCGGGCGGTTTCTGACAGGTAGGCGAGTTGGCGAAGGGTGAAATTAATCATCTAAAAAACTGACGTTTGAGGTGTATTAAATCAGTTTTACCGACCTTTTGACAAGCCCTATGCTGCTTTTGGGACAAACAGGAGACTCACATGGAGATTCTTCCTCTGACGGGGGGGCTGGGTGCCGAAATTCTGGGTGCGGATGTCCGCAGCGATGCAGATTTTGACGCCATTCAGCGCGCATTTGCCAAATACTCGGTGATTGTGCTGAGGGGGCAGGATGTGGGCCCGGAAGATCACCTCGCCTTTGCCCGCCGTTTCGGGCCGGTCAACGTGAACCGGTTCTTCAAGCCGGTCAAAGGGCACCCCGAGATCGCCATTGTGCTGAAAGAGAAGAACCAGAAAGAAGCCGTTGGAGAAGGTTGGCATACCGATCATTCCTACGATCAGGAACCGGCGATGGGCTCGATTTTGCATGCGATCGAAATGCCGCCTTACGGCGGCGATACGCTGTTTGTCTCAATGGGGGCCGCCTACGAGGCGCTTTCGGCCCCGATGCGCCGGTTTCTCGGCGAGCTGACGGCCGTGCATTCCTCGCGGCATGTGTTCGGCGCTGCCGTAATGGATAGCGAGGCAGTAAAGTCAGGACGTCTGGGCAATGCAGAGGCCGCAATCCTGGACGCCCGGCATCCGGTCGTTATCACGCATCCCCTGAGCCGACGGCGTGGCCTTTTTGTGAACCCGGTCTTCACAACCCGTATCGAGGGTTTGGCCCCGGCTGAGTCCGAGGCGCTTCTGGCCATGCTCTATGCCCATTGCCAGCAACCCGAGTTCCAATGCCGTGTGCGCTGGCAGGCCGGTGACATTACCATGTGGGACAACCGCGCCACCTGGCATAAGGCGATCAATGATTATCACGGCTTCCGCCGTCTGATGCATCGTGTCACTGTTGAGGGCGTGCCCCTCGCGCCCGCTGCTGCGGCCTGACCTTAGCGAAAGTATCGCAATGACCCACCTCAACTCACAGGCAGCAACCAGCCGGCCCAATGTCATCCTGATCCTTGCGGACGACATGGGATTTGCCGATCTCGGCTGCACCGGTTCTGAAATCCAGACCCCCAACATCGACGCCCTTGCGCGGGGCGGCGTTATGCTGTCGGCGATGTACAACTGCGCCCGCTGCTGCCCCACCCGTGCTTCGCTTCTGACCGGGCTTTATCCGCATAATGCAGGCGTTGGCCACATGGGCGCCAATCTGGGCACCCCTGCCTATCAGGGCTTCCTGCGCAATGACAGTGCCACGATTGCCGAGCATCTGCGCGCCAGCGGTTATGCCACGCTGATGTCGGGGAAATGGCATGTGGCGGGCGATTTTGAAGCCCGTAAGGTGGACAGTTGGCGGGTTGGCGACGTCGAACACCCAACCCCGCGCCAACGCGGCTTTGACCGGTTTTACGGGATCATGGATGGGGCCACACATTTCTTTTCGCCGCATTACATGCTGGAGGATGACAGTCGGGTCGAAACCTTCCCTGATGACTTCTACTTCACCGACGCCATCACCCAAAAGGCTATTGGTATGATCGAAAGCGCTGTGGCGGAAGAAAAACCCTTCTTCCTTTACCTAGCCCACACAGCGCCGCACTGGCCGTTGCACGCCCACCCTGAGGACATCGCAAAATACGATGGGGTCTATTCAAAAGGCTGGGACCATATTCGCACCGCGCGCCATGAAACCATGAACGGTCAGGGTTTGTTCCAGCGCGGCTGGGACATCTCGCCCCGCGACAGCACTGTACATGGTTGGGAGCAGGAACAGAACCGGGACTGGGAGGCCAGCAAGATGGCCACCTACGCGGCGATGGTTGACCGCATGGATCAGTCGATCGGCACGCTGGTTGCGGCCCTGAAACGGCTCGGTCAGTTCGACAACACGCTGATCCTGTTCCTGTCAGACAACGGCGGCTGCGCCGAGTTCATGGCCGAGGACGGCTGGGCCAAGTTCTATCCTGACCGCACCCATGACGGCAGACAGATCACCATGGGCAATGTGACCGGTCTGCGCCCCGGCGATGCCCAAACCTTCCAGAGCTATGACAAACCGTGGGCCAATGTCTCCAATGCGCCGTTCCGGCTTTACAAGCATTATGTCCACGAGGGCGGTATCTCCACCCCACTAGTGGCCCATTGGCCAAATGGGTTCGAACCGCGCGGCACGGCTCATGCAGCCTGTCATGTGGTCGATATTCTGCCGACCATCCTGGAAGCCACCGGAGGCACCTATCAGACAGAGGTGGGCGGTCATGATATCCAACCGTTGCAAGGGGAATCTCTGCTAGGTCTAATGAAGGGCAAGGACTGGCAGCGCGAGCAGCCGATCTTCTGGGAGCACGAGGGCAATGCCGCCATCCGGTTGGGCCAGTTCAAGCTGGTTCGACTGCATGACCGCCCCTGGGAGCTTTACGATATCGAGGCCGACCGTACCGAGTTGACCGACCTAGCGGGCCGCAACGCCGCCCTTGAGAAAGACATGATCCATCAATACCAGGCTTGGGCGGAAACCGTCGGCGTGATGGACTGGAACGTAGCGTTGCCGAAACTGCTGGCGGCATGGGGGATGGAGAACGCGGATGGCTGAAGCTGATCGCTAGGTGGCTGCTGAGGTCCCTTGGTAAAGGACGGGTTTGCTCGCATCCTGCCAGTTCTGGCGAGGTGTAACGAATGGAACCGAAGCCAGCATCAGATCATCCATTTCGATCTTACCTGTGACTTTGGGGGTATCTTGCTCTGGGTAGATTGCTCGCCTCATCTTTTTTCTTGAGACGAATGTTTAATTATAGGAATGTATTTGAAAAAATCGAAAGTAGAACAGAGGAGTAGGCGTCAAATGGCCGGGAAGTTCGAGATATATAAAGACAAGGCTGGTGAATTTCGATTTCGTCTGAAAGCAGGGAATGGTGAAATCATTCTGGCCAGTGAAGGATATGTTCAAAAGGCGAGTGCCACGAACGGGATCGAGTCAGTCAAGAAGAACGCGCCGGATGACAGCCGGTACGAGCGCAAGGAAACCAAGTCCGGCGGTCATATGTTCAACTTGAAGGCCAGCAACGGTCAAGTGATCGGCACCAGCGAGAGCTATACCAGCACTTCAGGGCGGGATAACGGGATCGATTCCGTCAAACGGAACGCACCTGACGCACGTGTCGACGATTTGACGTGACCTGACACGGTAACTTTTTACCACTTCCATTTGTGTAAACTGCGAAGGCGAGATGCATGGACGCATCTCGCACAAAGGCTTGAACAACCAAGCCGAAAGCACTCATCAATCAACCCGTAGGCGCGAACGCATCGTGAAGCGCTTCGTTTCGATTCTGTTTCAAATCCGTGCCTACCGAATAAAACGGCGTTTTAGCGACAGAGGATCCAGACCCATGCTGGCAATCAAATCCGTTGCTTCAACCGCATTTGCCCTGACGACCATTAAACAGAAAAACATGATCCGCTAAGGGCAGACCTCCCCTGGACTCCGTCCATTTCAGCACTTTGCCCAACTGGCAGGCCAATAGAGTCGCCATCTCCACTGATGCCGCCGCTATTAAGACCGTAGTAGAATTGTCAACTTTGGTTCCGCGCGGGTGGGTTTGTCACAGGCAAATTGGGTTTGCTCGCGAGGTCCCCAAGGCTAAAAATCCGGGAGTGAGTGTGAGACGGAGGTAAAGCGGTGACCCAACAGAACTGGAGCCAGGCCATTCTCGACCGGCTCAAGTCCGCAGGAAGTAATCTGACTATACCAGACGGATCCCAACTGTTTGCACCGGGCGCTTACGGTGAGATGTTTTTGATCGTCCGTTCGGGCATCGTCCGGGTGGAACAAACCAGCCCGTCGGGACGCACCGTTGTTCTTTATCGGGTTGGCCCGTACGACAGTTGCGTTATGACGACCTCGTGCATGTTGTCGGACATCCCCTATTCAGGGTTCGGTTATGCCGAGGGGCCGGTGACGGCGCTGGCCATCGGGCGGGACAAGTTCAACACGTTGCTGGCTACAGATGCCGAGTTTCGGGGCGCGGTCTTCATGGCGTTTTCACAACGCATTGTTGAGCTGTCCGAGGTTATCGATGATCTTCTACTTAACCGGATGGACCTGAAATTGGCGCAGTGGCTTTTGGATCAGGGCGCACCTTCGGGCGATATCCGCATCACGCACCAGCGCATTGCGGCCGAACTGGGCAGCGCACGCGAAGTCATGTCCCGTATTCTCAAGGATTTTGAACATCGCGGGTGGGTCAGGCTTGAGCGAGGTGTGATTTATCTGCAGGACCGCCCAGCCCTGCACCACCATGCAAGAACGGGGGTTGTGTGACCTCGTCACATAACACGACTTGGAAAACAGTGAATCTTGGGCCAGACAATCAAGGAGATTCGACCATGCAATTCACGTCAAATGTTGGTTCTGTCGACCGGATTCTGCGCCTGATCCTCGGTGGTGTGCTGCTCCTTCTGGCACTGACCGGTACTATCGGCCCCTGGGGTTGGCTTGGGGCTGTGTTTGTGGTGACAGCATTCATGAAGTTCTGTCCGATCTATGCGCTTCTGGGTCTGTGCACCAACAAGCAAGCCAAGCCGTAACACGACCAACCCTTGCCTCGTGCAACACCGGGATTTGTCTGGATCCCGGTGTTGCGCAGCTGGCGCAGGTCAGGCGCGACGTTTCTCAGAGCTGACGCTGTTTGAGGCGGCCCGAGCGCCCGTGATCCTGGCAAGGGCGGGGGCCAGCTCGGGGCTATTGAAACGGAACCCGCTGCGTAGCAGTTTTGCCGGAATGACACGCTGGCCACCCAGTATCGTTTCACGTCCCATATCCCCTGCGACGTTTGTGATCAGCCAAGCAGGCAGACGTATCAGGGCAGGGCGGTTCAATGCGCTTGCCAAAGCCTGTGTGAACTCTGCGTTGCGCACCGGGTTTGGAGCAGCGGCGTTGAGCGGGCCGTTGATATCCGGATGCGACATGGCGAATGCGATGACGCGGATCAGATCATCCCGTTCGATCCAGGGCATCCACTGTTGTCCGTTCCCCAGCTGACACCCGGCGCCAAACTCGAAAGGTGTCAGCATTCGGGCCAGCATGCCGCCTTCAACCCCCAGCACCAGACCGATACGCAGTTGCACAACCCGGACGCCCATATCCACGACTGGCGCAGCGGCGCGCTCCCATGTGTCGCACACCTCATGGATGAAGGCGGGGCAGTGCGTGTCGTCTTCGGTGAGGGTCTCGTCTTGCCGCAGCCCATACCAGCCCACGGCGGAGCCGGTGATCAGACAAGATGGTTTTTGATCCAGCCTGCGGATCAGTGCGACCAAATCTTTCGTCATCTTGACCCGAGACTGCAGGATGCGCGCGCGTTTCCGAGGCGTCCAATGCGCGTTTGCTACCGGCTCACCCGCCAGATTGACGATGGCGTCAAAACGCTCTGTGTTGTCAATTTGCTCGAGTGAGGTGATCAGGCGTACCGGATGGGTCAAAGCGTCGACCTTTTGCAGATTGCGGGTCAGGACGGTGACGTGGTGGCCGCCAGCAACCAGGGCTTCGACCAGGCGTTGTCCGATGAAACCGGTGCCACCCGTGATCAGCAGATGTTGTCGGGGCGCGAGTTGCGCGACCAGAGAGGCCGAGTTGACAGCATTCAACCGCGTGCTGCGTGCGGCCGCCACCAAATCGCGCGCGCTGAACAGCGCCACACCAATCGCGGCAAGGGTCGCCATGATGCTCCAACCGCCGTGATGGACGGGTACCATCTCTGACGGCAGGGCAGACCAGGTCCAAAGGTATGGGGCAGCCAGCGCGAGGATCGCACCATAATTCAGCGCCAGCAAAGTGTGATTGACCCGTTCTGTGGCGGGGAGACGGCGGGTCAGGTCCTCTTCAACGAAATCCCAAAGGGTAATCAGGACCTCAAGGCCCAGGATAATGGTCAGAGCAATGGTAAACGTGCCGTGGGGTTCGAACCATCCAAGGCACAGGAAGATGACGGCGTAGAAAGCGTTCCTGACCCCATGCAGGCGCAGTTCGGTCTGTTGCGAAGGGCGCCAGGCCAGCCGCTCGGTGCCTTCGTGGTGCACCAGCGTGTCGAATGCACCCATCGAGATCTGAAGGGCAATCAATGTCCAAAGCAGCGGGTCAGTCATGTCGGATCCTTTCTGTCGTAAAAAATGGCGTCCTGGTGGATCAACTCTCCGAACAGGCGGCTATGAAGGCTTAGGGAAAACAGAAACCGCGCGTCGCCAAGATCGGTGTGAGTGATGGTCAGAACGCCAGGGCGAATCCAGCGCGGGAGGCGCAGTTTCCTATCACCCAATTGAACGAAGTAATGATCGCTGAGAAAGCGGAGACCGGTGCGGTCTGCTTGAACGCGCAATGCGATACCGATACCGGCGCCGATGTATTCTTCGATCCCGGTCGGTCCAGAGAACCGTTTTGCGCTGTGGATAACTTGAGGAAACCCTCCGGCGCGCCCATACTGGCGGATCCAGAACTGTCCGTTAACGGAACTATCCTCGGTCACGGTGACAATCGCGGGCTGATCCACGCTGGATGTATCAAAGGGTAGGGGGCCGCCGATCAGACGGGCCAGATGCGCCAGCAGTTGCCCGGCCAGCGTCAGACGCATTGCTACAACTTTGCCCTGATAGACCACGCTGGCGCCGTTCGCTAGGCAATGACCAAACCGCGCCCGGACCTGATGGGGCAGGGCGGCCCAAGCTGCGGGGCCAACCAAGTCGCGAAACCTTTGATCGGACATGTCCATAACATGCGGAGAGAAATTGCTCAGTTTCATATCACACCATATGCTGTAGTTGCTGTTATTTCTGTAGGAAGAGAAATATATTCTCAAAATTTTTTACGACTTGCCTTTCTTGCTCCCGATCTTGAGGAGCATGATGATCTTGTCGCCCATCTTCATAAGAGCCGAAAGCTTGGACTTAGGGACCGACAGCATTTGCTCGGACCATTGGTCGGCCGTAGTCAGGAACTGTTGCATATTTTGCATTCTCTCCAATACGACAGGGGACAGATCAGCCTCGTCCGAGGCTTGTTGCACGCAGATGTCCAACGCCCGCATCGCGGGGTCGATCTCGCGCTCTTTGCGGCCTTTTGCAATCAGAAGGGCCATGTTCCAGACATCAGTTTCGGCTGCGAAGTGCTCGCGACGATCACCGGGGACGGGCACGCGGTGGATCAAACGCCATCCGGCCAGCTCTTTCAGCGAGTTTGAAACATTTGACCGGGCGATGCCAAGTTCGTTTGCGATTTCTTCGGCATTCATGGGCGAAGTGCTGAGGTACAAAAGCGCATGTATCTGCGCTACGGATCGGTTCACACCCCACTGGCTGCCCATATCACCCCAATAGAGGATGAATTGTGAACGGGCCGAGGATTCGGATAAATCAGTTGTTTCTGTCATGACAGAAATATGAGATACCGGTAGTCTGATGTCAAACAAATTTACCATGACGTCAGGGTGATCCACCCGAAACCTGTACCGAGGTCTTGTCGCAACCGGATCGCAATTGATGACCGTGGAATCCTGAGTGACTAACCAATTCCAAAGTCAAATTTAGGGAATTAACCAGCCGAAATACCTGCCGTGCATTTGTAGCTAACAAACTATGCTAAAACCCGCGGTACGTTGGAACTGGTCACCTGACCGTGGCAATCTGGACATTTCCTACACGGAACCGACCATCCGCGGCCAACGGTACCCATTTTTCAGGACCGACACGCCGTCCACCTGTCCAGGTTCCGTTCGTTGAGCCCATATCACGAATAAAAAGATCGCCCGTTTTTTCTACGCGTAAAACACAATGCTGACCCGAAGTTCTTTCGCTGCGAGAAAGCGCAAGATCAGCCCAGTTCTTGTCACGTCCGATTTTGATCTGATGTGTGTTAGACAAGCCTTTAACATTCCGAAACTCGACAAACTTGCCGCGATCCGGGCCGTTCAGAACAACCAGTTGCCAAAAGGCCAAGGCGCGGGGAGCCATCGGGCTGTACCATGTCACATCGGCTGCCCTGTCATATCGGGATGCGACATTTGGATTTGCTCCGGTTAAGCCAAACGACATGACCTTTTTCAACGCGCGGGTAGAACGCCGCATATGAGATACCGGATTGCCGCGTTTGTCGCGCATATTCAGACGTAAGGCATATCGTCCCAGGCTGTGCCCACCAAGAAAACCTTCGCAGATCAACCAGTAGCTAAGGACCAGGATCAGATAAAGCCCTACCGGTAAGGCCAGACCGGTATTTCCCAACCGTAGTTCCTGACGCAACACAGGTTCCAAAGTGACCAATACAAAACCCAGAAACATAAAATCTAGGACAGCGGCGGCGCTCAGCAGGCGCGCGGCGTTTTTTGAATCCAGAGGTCCACCGAGCTTCATGTCCGTGCCCCCAACAAAGTAAGCACCATAAAAAGGGCCGCGCCGATCGAGAATAGGAACAGCGCGTCGCACCTGACCCGCAGTGCTCGCCTCCCACCTGCACCGGCGCTTTGAAAATGGAATCCAGCGACCCACAGGGCAAGACCCGTTCCTGCGACAGTGAATAACAGGATTTCCGGCAAGACCTGTTGGTGGGGCGCAATAGAAAGCCAGTCAGCGGCCCCCACCATAAGGCCGCCCCACAAAAGCGCGACGACATAAGCTGCAAAGCCAAGAGACTCATTTCTTTGCTGACTTAGCTTTCCGACAAGTGCACCCAATCCCCATCCCAATGCCGCAGCGACTAAAACTAATAATGTCAGGCGGACAGGTAAAGACAGTGAAGAAACCTGAGCATTGAACACAATACTGGACGTATTGTTCGTCAAATTGGAAGTAATACCGAGAAACGCAAGAAATGCGCCAACTCCGGCACCGAGGTGCCCAAGGAAGGTAAAAATATCATTTGCGAGTGAGAGTTTATCTCTGATATCAAAGGGTAATTTCATTGAAAATCTCGAAGGCAGATCTGAGTAACCTGGAAGAAGCATTGCGGATCATTGTCGACCAGGCCGAGCGGAACGTCGTGAACCCTGATCAGTTCTTTGCACAGGTTCTGGGAGTTGCCGCAGACATGAGCCGCAGACCTGATCAGGTATCACGCCAGTCAGACCCCAGCCTTGCCGAAGCAGTGGCGTTGGACGAATACCTGTCTGACCTGCCCTATAAGTCTCAGATCATGACTATTACTGAAGATGATTGGGTGCGCCTTCCGATTTCAGAACAGCAAACCATCGTCAACGGGCTATATGACAAGATCGAACGGTACCGGCGGTACAACGAGTCGACCGATCAATGGGTTGATTACCTCGGGGCCGGGCCGCAGGCAGGAAACTTGCTGTACCCGATGTTGTTAGATGATTTGCCATAACCCCAAAGGTGTTGTCGCAAATCTTCCGCGCGAGCCAAGCCGTCGAAAGCGGTCTCTAGATCATTTGACCATGCGCCAAGCGGGCGATGTGCTCCATCGGGTCACGTTTCTGGTCCCCGACCAACGTATACTGCCAGGGCCCGTCCTGCCAGAAGACGACAAGATATCCGTCCTCTTGTCGAAACCGAAATGATTGGGTTTGAGTTGTGTCGCCATGTGTGGCCATCAAACTCAACCGATCACCTTCAGCATTCTCGTACATAAATAAAGCTGAGGCTTGGTCTCCTGCGGGCAGAAGGCGTCCTCCAATCAGGGAAAACCCGGTTTCCCCAAGTTGTGGCGCGATAATGGCAGAGCCCAGACGATTGGAGAGCCAGGTTTGCAAGTGATCCTTTTCGTCCACGGCAACTTCCACAGGGTGTAGAACTTCAACGGCGAATAAAGAATGCGCCGCTTTTGCGTGTTGCGAAAACAATGCCAGATCGTCGGTTGTCCGACTGTTCCAAGGTTCCAAATAAGATCCCAAACCAAAACCAACAGCAAAAACCGCAACCGAAGCAACCAGCCTGAAAGAGACTGGCGAGGGTAGCGTGGCCTGTTTTTGCAGACCTCGAAGATGTGCCGCAGAAGGAACAGGGACCGCCTTGTCTATCAGGTCTGTTTGACGCTGCATTGCACGAAAACGCGCTGCATCGTCCGGGTGTCGGGCAAGGTGACGGTCAAGGCGTTCGCTCTCTTCCGGTGACAACTCACCGTCTATGCTACGTTGAACCAAGTCTTCGATGGATGGGGTGTGCGTCATTTCACGCTCCTGATCTTCACGGCGGCCGAAGCGTCCATTTCAGATTTGATTTTAGTACGCGCGCGCGATATCCGCGACATTAGCGTACCCTTTGGAATGGACAAAGTTGTGGCCGCTTCGTCATAACTTAGCCCACCAATCACTACAGAAAGAAGGGCCTCTCGCTGATCTTGGGGAACAGAATCCAGCGCCTTCCAGACTGCCTTGATTTCCAACCGTTCTTCGGCCGTGCTTGTCGTAGCTGCCAGTGTTGAAATGTTATCGAGATCGACAGTGTTGAATTTGGTTTCTCGACGCCACCTGTCCCGATAGAGGTTTAACAATATTTTAGTGAGCCATGGTTTCAACGGCCGCCCCGGAAGCCAAAGCAATCGTTTGCGCAGGGCGCGTTCAACACAATCCTGCACCAGATCATCCGCCGCATCACGATCACGGGTCAGCGACCAGGCATAACGCCAAAGATCGGGGAGGCAGTTTTCAAGCTGGTTTTCAAATGACTGAAGCATGTACGTAAGCCGGGGGAGGAAACCTTCCCCCGGCACCAAGGTTCAGGGTCGTGCGATATGCCAAACACCTTTTACACCGTCCCCTGTCATGTCCCCAGGATTTTCGTCTTTGAACCATAGATAAAGCGGCTTTCCTTTGTAGGCGACCTGAAAGCTGCCATCCTTGCGTTCGATCAGGCTGTAGCCTTTTTTCAGTTCCATGTTGGCATCACCCATCAGCGGCGGCCATTTGGTGGCACAGTCATCATAGCAATTCGAAACGCCTGTTTCGTCCTTGTCAAAGGTATAGAGAGTCATCTTGTGCGCATCCATCAGGAAGGTTTCTCCGTTGAGCTTGCCAGTTACGGCTGGCGCACCGGTGTGACCATCCGCAAATGAACCGGTTGCAGTCGCAACCAGCGCGACACCAGAAAAAGTAAGGGACTTTAGGGACATTGTATTCTCCGACTGTTTCAGGTCTGCCGGATGGCAGACAATACAACTACGAAGGCACCTGGAAAAAATTCCCCAAAGTGAAACATTTTTTCGGCGGCGTGTGGGCATTGTTTTGATGGTAAAGCCAGAGTCCACGCCTATGGGAAAGGTCACGCATATCCAGTTTGGGTACGAAGAACCTGTATCTGTTCGACAAGTGGGACAAGCGCGTTAGGGCCCGTGGGGCAGGGTGCTTCGTCACCTGTCAGTATCTGAAGTAAGGACATTTAAGTGTTGGCACGGCTATCGCGAATCTTGCAAAACGAAAGCACAGGCGAGCTGATTGCATGCGCCCGGAACAATTATCTCTCAGAAACTTCTGTCTCCGAGCTATCCAATTTGAATTGGAACGCCGCCTAGACTTAGACCTAGAATTTTCCGGGGAAAAGTCCGCATAAAAACCTTCGAACAAGGTTGACAGAGCGGCGGCGTGAAAATCCCTGCATATCGGTTAGGTAGTTCACCCACATCCCCTCCAGCAAGGCCAGCGTTCCGCTGGTTGCGTCATCTACCAGGTTCGGGTCGCCCCTGTTTTCCGAGGCTATCTCTGTGAACGCGGACCGCAAGGTTTCGACAAGTTTGTCATCCTGAGTGCTGCTGTAACGGGCGATACCTGGATGAGAGCTTGCGATACCCCGAAACGCATGCCAGATTTTAGTACTGCGGGGATTGAGCAGTGCTTCTGACAGGTCGGCCTCAATCACTGCCATAACACGGTCTTCGGGTCTTGCGCTCGCGCCCAGATCTGTCCGTCTGTCCATCTCGGCATAATACTCGGTGCTGAAATGCTGGGCGGCTGCGGTCAGTAAATTGTCCTTACCCCCGAAATGCAAATGGATCATTCCGCGTGACAGACCGGAGCGCTCGCAGATTCGGCTGACCGAGGTATCGGTAACCCCAATATCGGCAATCGTGTCCAGAGTCGCGTCGATCAGTAGCTGTTTATTGGCTTCCGGATCCCGCTTTGAACCGCGTTTTTGTTCCTTGACACTTTGCGCTTTATTCAATGTTACCAACCGTTTGTGAATGTCTCATAGAGGTAGCTCACAGGAATATTGACACGAAAGGCCATTCTGGCGCAACATTTAATGGACGATCGTCCATTAGTGACTCGTGAATTGCGGGAAGGGAGGTTGGGTGATCTTTCGCAGCGAAGCGTCCCGGGGATATACCCTCAGCGCGCCAGCCACGGCTTACGTGGGCTTTCTGGTCGCGGCGCCATTGGTGATCCTGATTGCCTATTCATTCTGGACCCAAACCTATGTGACGCTCGACAAGACACCGACACTGAAGAATTACAGCGATGCGTTTGCGGATCCGCTGGTCCGGCACCTGATGCTCAGATCAATCTGGATTGCCGGAGCGGTGACCATAGTCACCGTCGCGCTGGCCTATCCCATCGCGTATTTTATCGCGATGAAGGCCCAGAAAAAGACCATCTGGCTTCTGCTCATCACCATTCCGTTTTGGTCCAGCTATCTGCTGCGCGTATTTGCCTGGAAGCTCATTCTGGGGTTCAACGGCGTGATGAACTCTGCGCTTCTGGCGCTGGGTTTGATCAGCGAACCTCTCGACTTCCTGCTCTACAACGAATTCGCAGTCGTGCTGACGCTCGCTCATGCCTGGGCACCATTTGCGATCCTGCCGATCTATGTCTCACTGCAAAAGATCGATCCGAGCCTTCTTGAGGCTGCAACAGATCTTGGGAACAGCCCCTTTCAACGTTTCATGCGGGTGACCCTGCCACTGACGATCCCAGGTATCATTGCTGCTTGCCTGATCATCTTCATCCCTACCGTCGGTGATTATGTGACCCCGGCTTTGGTTGGTGGTTCAGACGGGAAGATGATCGCCAATCTTATTCAGGTGCAGTTCGGGGCCGCCAACAACTGGCCCCTTGGGGCCACGCTGTCGCTGATCGCAATGCTTTCGGTGGGTTTTGTGGCCATCGTGTTTGTGATGTCCGCGACGCGGCTGGGGAGGCGGATCAGATGAGACGTCCTTCGACCCTGACAGCCTATGCGTTCCTGTATCTGCTGTTTCTGTATCTGCCGGTTCTGTTCCTGCCCCTGTTCTCTTTCAATAGCGGCACAATCGTTGCGTTCCCGATTAAGGGCTGGACACTGGACTGGTATCGTAAGCTAGGCGAGCAGGACACGTTGATCCAGGCGCTTTGGAACTCGCTTGCCGTCGGAACTGTTGTTGCCCTTCTGTCGACCGCCATGGGGCTGTTCGCCGCCCGTGCCTTTGTTCGGTACCGTTTTCGGGGTCAACGCGCGGCAGAAGGTCTGGTGATGCTGCCTTTGGTGATCCCAGGTATTATCGTCGCCTCTTCAATGCTGGTCCTGTTTCTGTTTCTTGGTCTCAAGCCGTCATTGCTGACCGTCATTCTGGGCCACACGTTTCTCGCGCTGCCGTTCTCTGTCTCGATCTTGAAATCAGCCTTTGATGACTTCGATGCATCACTGGAGGAAGCATCTTACGATCTGGGCGTCGGTGTGTTCGAAACCTTCCGCCGCGTGACGCTGCCGGTCGTCGCCCCCGGTATCGTAGCCAGTGTTTTGGTCACATTCACCGTCAGTTTCGATGAATTCGTCCTTGCCTTTTTCCTGTCCGGCAACCAGCCAACCCTGCCGGTTTACATCTGGAGCCAGATCCGTTTCCCCGCCAAGCTTCCAAATGTGTTGGCGCTGGGGTCGATCCTGCTGCTGACTTCGGTTCTGCTTCTGGTTCTGGCCGAATACTTCCGCCGCCGTTCATCCGCATCAGAGGTCCGATGACACACAGAAACATCATAGAGCTCAGGGACGTCGAAAAGCGCTACGGAACATTTGTGGCCGCGAGCGGAATAAACCTTGACCTCAGAGAGGGTGAGTTCTTTTCGCTCCTCGGTCCTTCAGGGTGTGGCAAGACCACGGTTTTACGCATGATCGCGGGCTTTCAGGAACCCACCAGGGGGAAGGTGCTGATTGACGGTCAGGATATGGAAGGAGTGCCGGCCAACAACCGCCCGACGAACATGGTCTTCCAAAGCTACGCAATCTTCCCACACCTCAATGTCGGGAACAACGTAGCCTACGGGTTGCGGGGCAAAGCGCCCAAGGCCGAGATCGACCAGCGCGTCGCCGAAGCTTTGGAAATGGTCGAACTGGGTGGTCTTCAGGATCGCGGCGCAAGCGAGTTGTCGGGCGGGCAGCGTCAAAGGGTGGCGCTTGCCCGCGCGCTGATCATGCGGCCAAAGGTGTTGCTTTTGGATGAACCCTTGTCAGCGCTTGACAAGAAGCTGCGTGAACAGATGCAGTTTGAAATGCGCAATCTGCAACAGTCGCTTGGCATTACCTTTGTGATGGTCACGCATGACCAGTACGAGGCTATGACCATGTCCGACCGTATCGGCGTGATGTTCAACGGACAACTCAAACAAGTTGACACGCCAACGACGCTTTATGCCCGTCCCTGTGATCAACAAGTGGCCAGCTTCATCGGTGAGATGAACATATTGCCGGCCCGGTTACTGAGCGAAAGCGGTGACATGTTGTCAATCGATGCGGCTGCCTTCGGGCGGATGGAAATCGAGAGAAACCCCAATGTGGCGACCAGCGCCAGAAACATGAACATCGGTATTCGACCGGAACAGTTGGAGATTGCTGAGGACCGTCCTGAAGACTACCCATCAACGGTTCAGGGCACTGTCAGCAACGTCGCCTTCTACGGTGAGAATATTCACTACCACATTCAGGTGGCTGGGGCCGAGAAACCAATCTCGGTCTCGGTTCCGAACTATTTCCACACGGTCGACTTTAAACGCGGCGACGCCGTTTGGCTGGGGCTTCAGGCGGCTAGCGTGATCGATCTTGGTACGATCTCGGAATAAAACAGAGGGAGGATAGAATGAAACTTCAGGGAATTGCGGCCTTCGCGTGTGCGACGGCAATAACGACAGGCAGTGCCAGTGCAGGTGGCGCCGATCTGACGGTTTTTGACTGGTCGGGATATGAAGATCCCGGATTCTTTGCCAGCTACATGGAAAAATACGGGGATGAAGCGCCAAGCTATTCCTATTTCGGAAGCCAGGAAGAAGCCTTTACCAAGCTGAGTTCCGGTTTTACCGCTGATCTGGCACATCCTTGTTCTGACGCGGTCAGAAAATGGGTCGCAGCTGATCTGATTCAGCCTTTGGATGAAAGCAAGCTGACCAATTGGGCGGATGTGCTGCCCGAGATCAAAGAGGTCGACGCCATCGTTCTGAACGGCCAGCTTTACATGCTGCCGTTCGAATGGGGGAACACAGGTCTTATCTATCGCACCGACAAGATATCAGGGGATGACATCTCACTGCAATTGATGGCGGACCCGGCCTATGCAGGCAAAATCGCCATCCCGGATGCTGCATCGTCTGCTTATGCCTTGGCCGCGCTGGCAACCGGAAACGCGGATGACTACACCAACCTGAGCGATGAGCAATTCAAGGAAGCATCGGATTTCCTGCGCTCGATCCACCCGAATATGCGTTTTTATTGGTCCGATGCGGGTCAGTTTGACCAGGCCATGACCAGTGGCGAGATTGAAATGGGGTGGGCCTGGAACCAGTCCGAACTGAACCTGATCTGGAACGAAGTGCCCGCGGCCATGATGCGCAACGTGGACAAGGGCATCGCGACCTGGGCGTGTGGCTATGTGCATCTGAAATCGTCCACGACACCGGTCGATCAGGTCTATGACCTTTTGAACGCGCTTACGGACCCTGCCAGTGGTCAGTACATCATCGACAACTGGGGCTACCCGCATTCCAACGCAAAAGCGTTCGAAATCGCCGATCAGGGCAGTATAGAAGCCTATGGTTTTTCCGATCCCAAAAGCTTCTTCGAAGGCAGTTTGTTCTTTGATGCTGTGAACCCCGAGCTTGAGGCGAAGATGCTGGCCGAATTCGAGCGGATCAAAGCCGGCTTCTAACATAACCCACTATCCGGAGCCTTTAGGCTCCGGAACTCAACTACAGGAAAACGCGTGTTTATGTCGAACGCGAACCCATATGCTCTGCTTTTCGAACCGGTCCAGATCGGGCCCGTCACAGCCAGAAACCGCTTTTATCAGGTGCCGCATTGCACCGGGATGGGGCATCTCAGGCCGCGGGCGGACGCTGCCGTTCGGGGAATGAAAGCAGAAGGTGGCTGGGCCGTGGTGTCCAATCAGGAGACCGAGATTCACCCGACCTCGGACTTGTCCCCGTTCCCCGAAGGGCGATTGTGGGACGCACGCGATGTGCCTGCGCTGCGGCTGATGACAGATGCAGTGCATTCACATGGCGCGTTGGCGGCCATACAGCTGGTTCATAACGGCAACCACGCGCAAAACCTGCTGACCCGCGCTCCGGTTCTTGCACCGTCCGAGATGTCTGTGGATACGACGCAACCAAAGCACGCGCAGGCCATGGACAAGGCCGACATCCGGGAACTCCGCCGTTGGCACCGCGACGCGGCCCTGCGCGCGAAAGAGGCCGGCTTTGACATCGTTTATGTCTATGCCGGGCACAACATGACATTGGCGCAACATTTCATGCTAGCCCATATGAACCAGCGCAGCGATGAATATGGGGGGTCGCTTGAAAACCGTGTGCGGCTGACCCGTGAGTTGCTGGAAGACACCCACGATGCCATAGGCGACAGCTGTGCCGTTGCGTTCCGCTTTGCCATTGACGAGATGATGGGCGCCGACGGTATGCAGGCAGCAGAAGAAGGCCGCGCGGTTGTTGAGCTATTGGCCGATCTTCCCGACCTGTGGGACGTGAATGTCGCGGATTGGTCCAATGACAGCGCAACGACCCGTTTCCAGCCCGAAGATGGCTATCAGAACGCGTTTCTGTCCCACGTCAAACAGATCACCCGAAAACCTGTTGTTGGCGTGGGCCGACTGACGTCCCCGGACATGATGCTGTCGATGGTCAAAAAGGGAATTGTCGACCTCATCGGTGCCGCGCGGCCATCCATTGCGGACCCTTTCATTCCAAAAAAGATCGAGGAAGGCAGGATCGACGAAATCCGCGAATGCATCGGCTGCAATATCTGCGTGTCGTCGGACAATCTGGGTATTCCGATCCGTTGCACGCAAAACCCAACGATGGGCGAGGAATGGCGCCGTGGCTGGCACCCCGAGATCATCGCGCCGAAAAAAAGCGAGGCCGAAGTGCTGGTCATCGGCGGCGGACCTGCGGGGTTGGAATGCACGATGCAATTGGCACGGCGCGGGTATCAGGTGACTCTGGCCGAGGCCTCGGCCGAATTTGGTGGACGGGTAGGTATGGAAAGTAGACTTCCAGGCCTCGCCGCCTGGTCGCGCGTGGTTGACTATCGCCTGAACGATCTGAAACAGCGGGCCAATGTTCAGTTATTCACGGACAGCAAGCTCGAAGCCGGACAAGTCGCCGAGCTTGGCATCGAGCATGTCTTTGTTGCAACCGGCAGCCATTGGCGTGCCGATGGAGTGGGTCGCAATACGCAGCGCCGCCTGCCTAGGGTCACGCCGGATGCCAAGGTGTTGACGCCTGATGACATCATGAAAGGCGTTCTGCCCCCGGACGGCCCGGTGATGATCTATGATGATGATCACATCTATCTGGCTGGGGTGATTGCCGAGAAATTGGCGACTGCCGGATATCAGGTCATTTTTGCCACGCCTGAGAGTTTGGTTTCGGCCTACGCCGTTCACACATTGGAACAGTCCCGCATCCAGGCCCGCATGATCGAACTGGCGGTCGATATCCGCTGCAATCAGGTGCTTACGGCGGTTCAGAGCGACGCGGTGCGGATAGGCTGTGCCTTTACCGACCGCGAAACTGAAATCCCGTGCGCCTCAACGGTTCTGGTGACCGAGCGCCAGCGTGAAACCGCCCTTTTCGACAGCCTGAAGGGAGCCGGTTTGAAAACCCTTGACCTCATTGGTGATGCCGCGTCGCCGGGGCTGATCGCAGACGCAGTTTTTGCAGGTCATCGCGCCGCCCGCGATTTCGAACGCCCAAAGGCCGATGCAGACAAAGACTGGTTTCGCCGTGAGATTATTGATTTGGCAGAGGATGCAACATGAACAGCACCAATGAAGCACCCCGTTCACGTCGTCGCGGGGGCGGGGGGCGCGCAGCGCGTCTGAAGGTACAACAGACGACCACGGGTAACGAAGCCGTACGCGGGGGTCTGAGCGGCGGACGCTATAGACCGCTGACTCAGACCGATATGGAGAACATCCATCATGCAGCCTTGACCGTCCTGGAACAAACCGGAATTACCGACCATTTCCCGGAGTTGCTTGAGCTGGTGCTTCCCAAAGGTGCAGTGCTGAGTGACCTCAACCGGCTGTGCTTCCCACGCTCCCTGATGGAGGACATTCTGGCAGGTGCCGCCAAGGAGTTTTACGTCTATGCCCGAGGGGAGCGCGAAGGTAAGGACGACATGCATTGCACGGCAGAAAGCGTCTATTTTGCCAATTCCGGCACCGCCGTGACAACATTCGATTCCAAATCCAAAACCTATCGTCCGTCGGTTCTGCGTGATGTTTATGATTTCACCCGCCTGGTCGACCGGTTGGAAAACATACACATGCTGGGCGACACGGTTCTGGCGACGGATGTGACCGATGACTTCACCCATGACATGAACACCATTTATGCCATGCTTGCGGGCAGCCAAAAACCCGCCTGCCTGACTTTCCGTGACCGCAGCCACATTCCACATGCCATCCGCATGTTTGATCTGGCCCAAGGGGGCGAGGGGGCTTTCCTGAATAAGCCAAGCGTCATATTCGGCGGCTGCCCCATTGTTTCCCCCTTACGGATCGGCAAGGAAAATATGGAGATCCTGATTGATACCGCCAAACTTGGCCTGACTGTCGATCTGGCCGTGCCACCTCAAGCCGGGGCCACGGCACCTGCGACGCTTGCGGGAACGCTGGTTCAGACCGTGGCCGAAACACTTGCCTGCGTTGCCATCGTCAACCTGATCACGCCGGGTTGCCCCATCTGCTTTGCGGCCTGGCCCTTCATTACGGACTTGCGCAGCGGGTCTTTTACTGGCGGCAGCGGCGAACAGGCGCTGATCGGTGCCGCAGCAATTCAGATGGGCAACTTCTACGGCCTTCCCACTTCGGTGGGCGCAGGTATGACCGATGCAAAAATACCTGATGCGCAATACGGGCTGGAAAAGGCGCTGACCTTTACCCTTGCAGCGCATGCTGGCGCCAATCGCCTGTGCGAGTTTGGTGGCATGATCGGTAGCCTGATGGGATGCAGTTTTGAAAGCATGGTCATCGATGACGAAGCGGGCGGCATGATCCTGCGATCGTTGCGTGGGATAGAGGTTACTGATGAAACCATGGCGGTGGATGTGATTCACCAATGCGCCATAGATCCGGGTCATTTCCTCGGCAATCCGCACACGCTGAGCTATATGAACAGCGAATTTGTCTACCCACAGCTGATGGACCGCGAGCGTACGGACACTTGGGAGAATGAAGGGAAAACGGATCTGCTGGACCGCGCCCGCAACAAGGCGAATTCCATCCTCGACAGCCATTTTCCTAATTATTTTGGTGCTTTGGACGCTCGGGTGCGCGAAGAATTCCCTATTGTACTAAGCGCGGGAAGCATGGCCCGCCATGGATAACTCCAACGCCAAGCAATGGGACAACGACCACTTCCTGCACCCGTGGGAAGGGATGGAGGCTTTGGGTGAAAACGACCGCACCTTTATCGAAGGTGCCAGCGGCATCCATCTGATAAACGAAAAGGGGGCTCGCCTGATCGACGGTCCGGGGGGAATGTGGTGCACCCAGATTGGGTATGGGCGCACGGAAATGGCCGAAGCAATGGCCGAGCAAGCCCGGAATCTTGCCTATTTCTCACCCTTCAACAACACCAACTCGACTGCGGCACAGTTCGCCCGCGAAATCGCCAAACGTGCGCCCGGCGATCTGAATAATGTCTTCTTTACAACCGGCGGTTCCACCGCGGTTGATACAGCCATCCGGTTTGTCCATTTCCGCAACAACCTTATGGGTCGGCCAGAGAAAAAGAAAATCATTTCAAGGCAAAAAGCCTATCACGGAAGCACTTATCTGGCAGCCAGCGTCAGTGGAAAAGAACGTGACAGGCTTTGGCTCGACAAGGCCGACGACCTGGCGCATTTCCTGCCGGACGTGAACCCGCTTTACCGCGCGCCCGGTCAAAGCGATGAAAGCTTTCTGAACGAGAAAGCTGCCGATCTCGAAAACGCCATTGTGGCGCTTGGCCCGGATAATGTTGCCGCTTTTATTGCTGAACCGGTTTTGGCCTCGGGCGGTGTCATCGTGCCACCAATCGGATATCACGCACGCTGCCTGAACATCTGCAAGAAGTATGATGTTCTGTATATATCAGACGAGGTTGTCACGGCTTTCGGGCGATTGGGTCATTGGTTCGCTTCCGAGGCTGTCTTTGGCATTCAGCCCGACATAATCACCTGCGCCAAGGGGATGACATCCGGGTATGCGCCGATGGGGGCCGCGATTATCTCAGATCGACTGATAGCGGATGTTGCGGGAAAAGATGCCACCTTTTCGAATGGCTACACCTATTCGGGCCATCCGGTCAGCGCGGCTGCCGGGTTGAAAAACATCGAGATTATCGAGCGGGAAAAGATACTCGATCACGTTCGAAAAGTCGGCCCGGTTTTTCAGGATCAATTACAGCAGTTGCGCAAGATTGACATTGTGGCCGATGCGCGTGGGATGGGATTGATGGGGTGTGTTCAGTGCTCAGTCGATGGCGATCCCCAGAGCGAGCTTGGGCGCGACTATGAGATTGGCAGTCGTATCGATATGGAATGCCAGAAACGCGGTCTGCTTGTAAGACCCGTGATCAACATGTGTGTTCTTTCACCGCCCCTCATCATTACAAAAAGCGAAATCGAGCATATGTTTGCTATTCTGCGACAAGGGCTAGAAGCGACATCCGAGTGGCTCGGCAGGATCAGTGGCCGGTGACTGTTGCAGGCTGTCGCTGCGAAAACCTGGAGATCGGCTACCGTAGCGGCATTTAGATCTTAAGGATTGCCAAGTTCGTTTTCGTCAAGGAGTTGGCGTATTTGCACTGCCCGAGCGACTATAGCATCTACACGTTGGTTCCAGAGATGGAGTGTTTCGGATCATCAGTGTAGTCGTTTGCTTCTGTCGTGCACGGCCATTACAGGACCGGTTAATTACGTCCAGAGAGATCCCAAACAAGGCCAGTAAACGAAGGACGAGTTCGTAGCGCGTCAAGACAGTGACTACCGTTTCAACCTCGGGACAGCGTAATCAAAAGGATTCCCAATGCGATCAGGCTTGCCCAGCCGATACGGTGCAGAAAACGGGATTCCTTCAAGATGATCGCCGCGAGGGTCACTGAAACCGGGATCGATGCTTGCCGTACCGCGCTGACTGTGGCGGCTTCGGCCCCAAGCTGGAATGCGGTCAGGATGAACAAGTAAGACAGATAGGACGCAATCCCGGCAAAAGCGATCCGCACCGGTGCCTGTGCCCAGCCACGCACGACCCCCAGAAACGGGGCTGACAAGTGGCGATCTTCCCAGGCTCTGATGCCAGCAAGCAGCGGTGTCACCAGAATATAGGTGAAAAACAGGAAAGGTGCCGGATTGGTCAGCTTCATCGCTTGGGCATCGCTTAGCGAATAAGCGGCCGATCCCAGCATCGCCATACTTGCCAGCGCGAATGCTTTGTGATCATGCAGCAGCCCGCCAGGCGACTTCTGAATCATCAGGCTGCCTAGCAGGACCAATGCGATCCCCAGCAGGGTGAACCACGAGTAATGCTGATCAAGGGCCAGCCAGCTGAAGGCGACAATAGCAATCGGCGACGAACGGATAATCGGATAATAAACCGACAGGTTCCCACGTCTCAGGGCCGACAATGTGCCGTAGTAGTAGAAGGTCAACCCAAGGGCTGAGATTGCGACAAAGGGCCAGGTCTCAAGTGGCAGGCTCAATTCCTGACCCATAACCAGCGTATGAACCGCCGCCAGGATCACCCAGGTCAGAGACACTCCGACATAGCACGACACCGGATGCGCAACCCCTTTCAGCGTAAGGTCGCGCAATGGGTGGGTTGCCGCCGAAACCAGAACCAATGCGATCCAATAGGCTTCCATACCTCAGGTCTGATGCAATGGGTTGCGTTGCAGGAAAGTGTTGAAATGCACCGTCAGCTGATCCTCGGCGATCTGTACGACACCGTAGGCCGGAGGTTCGTCGCAGAACTCGCCATCGACACTGGCCGCATTCAACGGAATCTGATGGTTGAGACTGGGCAGGCTGGTAAATGGAATGCCACGCCAGTTCACATAGGTCATGCGGTGCACATGGCCGTAAAACACATGCCGAATGTTGCGCCCGTGTTTGAGTGCGTCAGCAAAGGCGTCCGCTTCGACCAGCCTGATCTCGTCCACAAGGGGAATGCCAAGGTCAAAGGGCGGGTGGTGCAGGAACACATAGGTTGGCTTGTCCTCGGCTTGGGTCAGTTGCTGCCTGAGCCAGTCCAGCCGGGCAGGGCAAAGCTGCCCTTCATGCACATCGCGCCCGTCTTTGGTTGAATCGAGAAACAAGAAAACCCCCTCATCCGTTTCGAACCGATGCTGGACAAACCCGTTGGCATCCTTTGGATGATCCGGGAAGACCGATTGGAAAACAGTTCGGTCGTCGTGATTTCCAATCAGCAGAAATGAGCGGAGCGGAAATGCGGCCAGTTTCGCCTTGAGCGCCCGATAGGCCTCATCCTCAGCAAATTCAGCCAAATCTCCAGAGATGACACAGAACGCCGCATCGGAATGCCACCGAAGGATATCGTCCAAACAGGCGTCCAGCCGCTGGGATGGAAAGCCGCCGTTTAGCGGGCCGGAGTCGCGGACGAGGTGTATGTCAGTGATGTGAATGAATTTCATCAGCCATTTTCCCCGAGTATTGCAAGAAACAAGGTATCGACGAAGTTTGCCGATCACACGGATTTAGTAAGAATTTCACTGGGTTCACTCGCTCATACGCGACAAGGTTTGCAGTCGAACACGACAGAGTTCGCGAAACTTCCTCCAAATGATGTGAAGCCGTAGTCCCGATAATCCGGCCGTATTGCTGTCGCGGGTACGCAAGTCTGAAACGGGCGCGGTACCGTGCCTAAACGAACATGTGGAACCCGGGCAGTTTTGCTTAGCTGAGAAAATGGAGAACCAATGTCGCGCACGCCGAGGAGGTAGATACGCTTAGGTTTGCCCTCTGTATGCCGCCGTCTCACACAGCGCAGCCAGTGTCATCACACCGCCTGGCCTGGCTGGGTTGCCGACTTGCGTCCTCAGCGGCAGCCTCGCTGGCAAGTAGGCTTCCAATCTCTGCACCCAGCTGCAGCTTAGAGACCTGGCCAAAGTGATGTGCCGCAATCCGGCCTGACTGATCCAATAGAACAAGGCTGGGCGTGCCGCGCATTCCGTGTGCCGCCATGGTTTCCGGCAAAGGCCCGGTGCCCTGTTTGTCGACCGCCACAGGAAACCTGATACGGTATTCGTGAAGAAAGGCTTTCAGTGATACCGGCGTCATTGCGTCGTGATGTTCGAAAACGGTGTGCAACCCGATTACGGCGACGTGTTCGTTGGAAAAATGCTCCCGCACAGCTTGTGCCAGAGGGATGCCATGGATGACGCAGCCTGGGCATAGCATCTGGAAAGCCTCAATGACGACAACCTTACCCTGGAAATCCGAAAGCATTAAGTTCTTGTCAGTGTTGAACCATTCACTGACCTGCAGTTCAGGCGCTTGCATATTGATCTCTCCTGTTCAGAGGTCGGCCGCCTGCCTGAGACGACCGGCTGACATCGTTATTGAAGCTTGCCCGGTAGGCTCAGGTCGCCCGAGGCAATGTCGAAAACATCCGTGACGCACAAAAGCGGAGCGTGAATGTTGGCGTTTACCCGCAGAGCAGAGGTTACGCCATCATAAGCGATGCCTTCCAACTGAACGTCGTTGGAAAATCCGGCTTTGACTTGAATTTCCGGACCATCGAACAGCGGTGTGAACCCTGGGCTGTCCAGGAAGATTGGGAATCCAGGCCAGGTTGCAGGAAGCTTTGGCGTCGTCCCTTCAGGGATATCGCGCACTGCAAGGGCGCCCGGGCCGCAAGTTTCGGTCGGGGCGAGAACAACCCAGTGGCTGTGCCATTCGATACCGTCGTTGGCTGGGTCGCCATCGCCGTTTTCATCAAACAGCGGGGTGTCGTCAAAATCCGGGTGGCTGGTTGCAGCCATTGCCAAGATGCCGGCGCCGCCTTCGAAACCTACTGCAGACGTATCCAGGGATGTAGGCCACACATAGGACCAGACGTCTGACCCTCCTACTGCCCCGGTTCCTGCCGGCACCGATGCCCCGGCAGTACCATTGGTGGTCATGTGGAACGTAATGGTATTGCCGTTGCGATGCGCATGCGCTGCAAGGATGTCAAAGTCGGCCACCTTGGCGACATCAGCGGGAGAGACAACAGCCCCCTCCTGATGTATCGCGTGATCGCCTTCTGCGACGGCGGACGAAGCTCCGATCACAACTGCAGCAAGTGATTTCCAGGTGAGTATCATTTCTTATCTCCGGTAAAGTGATATCGACTCGCTACCAAACGGAGAAACATATTGCAACTTTAATTTCGACTCGCTACTTGTTGGGCATGAGAACCGCCCACAGTATTCGTATCCTTATCAACCGTCTTGCCCGGATAGATTCCGCTGCGGGCTGGACGGGCGACCTGAACCCGACACAAAGGGCGGCGCTGGAGTACCTTTCCGAGGCAAATCAGTTTTCCCGTTCACCGTCACATGTCGCTGAGTACCTTGGGACAACCCGCGGAACGATGTCCCAGACACTGAAAGCGCTTGTGCGCAAGGGATACGCTGCCGAGCACCGACAAAAATCTGACCAGCGGTCGATCTCGTACGAACTGTCCAAGGCGGGCGCCTCTGTTTTGACAGAGGCCAATCCGATTGCTGACGCCATCGGCAATCTGCCCTCCAGCGTTCAGGTGTCTCTCAAGGATGGTCTGCTTCAGAGCTTGATGTTGGCATTGGCAGCGAACGGTGGTCACTCGTTCGGGAAATGCATGACCTGCGCCTATCATAAGAAAGGTCAGAAAAATGGCTTCTGCAGCTTGCTGGAAGTGAGCCTCGAGCGTGGCGAAGAAGAAAAGATATGTATTGAACACAAAGAGGCCTGAATGACCCTTCCTGAACTATCGACAGTAATAGGTGGCATTTTCCTGGGTTGTGTCACGAACCGCTGGGAGGCAAAGCCGCCCTCTGCCATTCAGAAGGATCGGGTGTCTGGCCGTCAGGTCATTTCGCTTACTGGATTTTCAGATGATGCACAGGCGGACCTGACCGTGCATGGCGGTGCAGAAAAAGCCATTCACCATTATGCGCAGGATCACTATGCGGATTGGCAGAGAGAAGGGCAGCTGCCCCCCGGCGCAGAGCCCGCAGCATTTGGTGAAAACATCTCAACAACCGGTTTGACCGAGGAAAATCTGTGCATTGGCGACATCCTGAGGCTGGGCACGGCAATCGTTCAAATCAGCCAGGGCCGTCAGCCCTGCTGGAAACTGGGACTGCACACCGGAAATGAAAGGATGCCCTACCTGTTTCAGAAAACGGGTCGCACTGGGTGGTACTACCGTGTTCTGGAAACCGGCGAGGTCGAAGCAGGAGATCGAATAACGTTGATTGAAAGGCGCAATCCGGACTGGAGCGTGCAGCACGTGACCCGCGCCCGACTGACACGACGAGTTTCCCGCAAGGATGCCGAAGCCCTCGCAAATCTGACGGACCTCGCCCCTGGCTGGCGGCAAGCCTTTGCGCGCATGGCGATGGGCGACGTAAAAGAAGATACGCGCGCGAGATTGGGGAGCATGTCGAACACATCGCCTTAAGGCCCCACTGCGAGACTTCAGCATGTTTGTTGGAAGACATGGGCAGGTCGCCAGCGCGGTGCACATCGGCACGTCAAGGGGCTATATGAATTTCTGGCGGTTGATCAGCCAGGAAGTTTCCAGTGAACGTTCCGCTTTCGCAGTTAGGATATCGGTTCCGGTTGTCGGAAGGAGGGTCCGCATGCGGCGGACCACGTCTTTTGCGCGCCATCTCAGAGATGGCAATCAAAGTTCCTTTGCCCTTCATCGGGCGGTCGCTATCTCCGAGATGAGCGCGCGGAGCCATTGGTGGCGAGGTGACGCTGCCTGGCGCATGTGCCAGATCTGCGCAATTCTATCGGGTGGCAGGTCGACGGGTGGGCTGCAATGAGCAAAGCCGGCAAAGATATTGTCCTTTAACCGCGCAGGCATAGTCGCAATAGTATTGGTCCCGCGAATAAGAGAGGCGATTGCCGAGAAACCGGGCAGCGTCACTGAGATGCGGCGATGCCTTTCCAGGTGGCTGAGCGCCAAATCGATAGCGGTAAGTTCGTGTTGCCCGGGCATCATGACCGCGTGGGGCAACGCGCAATAAGCCGCGATTGTATCAGGAGCAGTCACGTGGTCAGGGTCGAAATAGCAAAGATCATTGTCGGTCAGGATCAGTTTCTGCATCAAGTCGGCTTCGGTTCCGGTAAGCTCGGGCGCCAGCACCAGATCGACCTGCCCGTTGCGTAGTAGTTCGGCCCAGTCTTGTTGCGACTGCGCGCGCCAAATGCGCAGTTGTACCTTCGGTGCGCGGTGTCGCAACGCGTGAAATAAGGGTTTCAGCACGATTTCGGTCTCATAATCATTGGCGGCGATCACAAACTGGCCGCTGTCATCACGAGGCTCGTATTGCGCGGGTTCTGTAAATGCGTCCACTGCCTCCAGAATATGTTGCGCTTGTGCAAACAACTGGGCTGCGCGCGGCGTAGGAGAGATACCGCGCCCCATAGGGACAAACAGCTCATCTTTCACAATTCCGCGTAGCCGGTTCAATCCATGGCTGACAGTGGATTGTGTGACCTCCAGACGTCTGGCCGCCGCCGTGATCGAACCTGTGTCATAGACTGCGGCAAACATGCGTATCAAACGGACGCCGAGTTCCTTATTATCGTTTTTCTTCATGAGTTATATGGTTATTCTTTCTGTTATTTTCATCAATGAAAATCTCTATCTGGTCGCCACATGCAACCGAAAAGGTAAACCCATGCCGTTTAGAAAATCCGTCCTCTTTGCTGCAACCGCTGTGGTTATGGCGCTTTCCACTCCGCTCCATGCTGATAAGCTAAGCATTGACGCACAAACCCAGGCCTCGATCAAACTGGCCGAAGGGTTCTATCGGGATGTTTTGGTTTACCGGAACCTCAACAATTTCGGGAAGTACATCGGCGATACCAATGTTCAGCATGCCACCGCATATGGCGACGGGCCGGTTGAGTTGATCAAGGCCGTTGCCGGTGAACTGACTGCCGATCCTGATGTGCAGGTGGATCTCTACCGTGTGCTTGCCGAGGGTTCCTATGTTGCAATCCATTCTGTCTGGACCGGCAGTAACGGGGACCAGTACGTCTATGTTGATGTCTGGCGCGCCGAGGACGGAAAACTGGTCGAACACTGGGACCACTACCAGCAGGTCCCCGAAAGCGCGGCGAATGAAAACACTATGTTTCAGGGACCAAACGCAGATGTTTATTCCGATCAGAATATCGAGCAGAACCGTGAACGTGCTATCGCCGTTCTGAAAAGCTTTGAAAACCCAAGTGATCTATCAGCGGTCGAAGCGTATATCTCCTCCGAGAACTATATACAGCACAACCCGAGCGTGCCGGATGGGCGCGATGCTCTGGCAGAATACTTGACCGGACTAGCTGCTGATAACGTGCGCCTAAAAACAGAAATTGCCAAGACTATTGCGATGGGCGACATGGTGCTGGTTCATTCGAAGCAGACCAACCTCGACATTGAGGGCGATCTGGGCATCGGATTTTTCGATATCTTCCGCTTTGATGACAATGGTTTCATCGTAGAGCATTGGGACATCGAAAAAGCGCAGACCGGAGAATCCGCAAACACCAACGGCGTGTTCGAGTATTGAGGATCAGGAGAAACCCCATGACCATCAAACCCGGCAATGTGCACAGGCGAGGATTTCTAAACAGGATGGCCGGAGGTTTGACTGCCGCCGCCGGTACAGCGATGATCGCTGATATGCTGGCAACGCGGGCCTACGCCAGCGCGGTTGATGGGAAGGGGGTTTCGAAACTCAGAAAAGGAGCCTATGGCATGAGAAGCAGCGAAGCCCCCGTGTCAATCGGCCGTGTGGCACTGATTGTGAACAATCTGGACACTGATGGGACCTTTTACCAACAAGTGCTTGGCCTTGAGGAATTGGCGCGGGATGGCGAAACCCTGAAACTGGGCGCAGGAAACAACGTTCTGCTCGAGTTGCGCCAAGACCGTGCTGCGCGGCGCTATCCGCATGCGGCGGGTCTTTTCCATACAGCTTTTCTGATGCCGGACCACGATTACCTGGGACGCTGGCTGATCTATGCTGCACAAAACCGCATCCCCTTGACCGGGGCGGCGGATCACGACGTCAGCGAGGCGCTGTATCTAAACGATCCAGAAGGCAATGGGATCGAAATCTACGCCGACCGGCCTGTTGAAACATGGCAGATGGATGGAGAGTATATCCGCATGGGCTCGCATCATCTGGACCTGGAGGCCATTGCAGGTGCGGCCCGTCAAGACTGGTCCGGGGCTCCGGAAAATATGGTGGTCGGACATGTCCACCTACAGGTCGGGGATATCAATGCGGTCGACGAATTCATGACACGACATCTAGCGCAGGATCGCATGCTGCACGAAGGTTCAGCAGGGTTCTACAGTTCGGGTGGGTACCACCATCACTTTGCAGGCAACGTCTGGAACAGCAATGGTGCAAAAGCTCGTCCAACTGACAGCAGCGGCTTGGATGAGATCGTGCTGTTGACGGATGGGACTGTATTGCAACCGCAAGAGCTGACAGACCCTTGGGGAACGCGGTTCACTGTCGAAAGGAAGTGAACCTGCATGATTGGCCAAGAACAAAGGCGTATCTTGCAGGCCGGACAGCGGTAAACTCCTGCGGCGTGGCCGGAAGGTGGAAGCCGGGCGCGTCTTCCACCAAGGGGGAATACCACGCCGGGTCATTTCCGCAAGTCAGTTGCTATCATTCATGATCCGGTCGAAAACATGCGGATCTGTGACGCCTTCTGACCCGATCAACATCACTCGGGATTGTGGCGTAATTTGATATTGTTGCCGCAGGTCGGTGCGCAATGACGCGCAGATCAAGCCAATCAGACCGGCCACGGCGCTTTCTCCGGCTTCGATTGGCTCATCTCCGAAAGCGCCGTTTGCCAATAGGCGGACGGCCGGTGCCACAAGCTGGTCAGGGATTTTCATGAAACCGCTGGCGGCCTCTTCCAAAACGTTCCATGCCAATTCGGACGGCGCGCCGCAGGATAGACCAGCCATTATGGTTTCTTCGCCTACTTCGACGGCTGTAGGCCGATTTGCCTGGGCGCTTGCAAAAAGGCAGGGGGCCAATTCAGGTTCGACCACGATGACGCGCGGCGCATTCTGCTCCCATTCCTGGAGGAATACCGCGGTGACGGCAGCCGCTAAGCCTCCAACGCCGCCTTGAAGGAAGACATGAGTGGGTGGCAAAGCCAAATCCTGCACGATCTCGCGCGCCATGACCCCGTAACCAGCCATGACATCAAGAGGTGCCTGAGTGTAACCGGGCCAGGAAGTATCTGAAACAATCAACCAACCGTGTGCCGCTGCATCGGTCCGGGTCTGTGCCACGGAAGCGTCGTAATCTCCATCAACCCTGATCACTTCGGCCCCCAGCTGGCGCATTACGTCGGCGCGGAATGCGCTTACTTCTTTGTGAATGTAAATTCGGCATGGCGCGCCGAAGCGCTGGGCACCCCAAGCCACTGAACGACCGTGATTGCCATCTGTCGCCGAAATGACGGTTATGTCTGCAATTCCGGCAGTATGGGTGCCGTTTCGGATCTCATCGGCAGTGACTTCACGGCCTGTCTTTTTGGTTAATTCGCGCTGTAATACTCGCAGAACCGCATAAGCGCCGCCAAGTGCTTTGAAACTGCCCAAACCGAATCTTAACCCTTCATGCTTGTAATAGACTGCGCCCAGATCCAGTGCTTCGGCTAGACCTTGAAAGGACGGCATTGGCGCTCTTTTGTACCCACTCCAGCTTTGAATTTCCCTCTGTGCGAGGTCAAATCCCTCGCGGGGTAAGGTGGCTGTGGCGGCATGGCCAAAGCCTGGCTTGGCTGTATGGCTTTCAATTCCGACTGTCTCAAAGTTTGCGAGCATTTGTGGTCCTTCCATTGTTGGTGCAAATATAATTCAATGTCAGCGATGTTTTCGCTCTGACTTGCTGGTAATTTTGAGGCAAACTTGCATGAGGTCGCCATGAAACAAAAATATTCATCAGGAAGTCTGGATAGCTTCGATCTCGCGATTCTTAGGGTGTTGCAGCAGGACAATACGGTGCCGCACCGTCAAATCAGTGAAAGCGTGAATCTGTCTGCGCCCAGCGTGCAGCGGAGGATCAAACGCATGGAGGCGGAGGGGGTCATTGCCGCGCAGTCAGCGCATATTGATCCGGCAGCCGTGGGATTGCCGCTGACCATTTTCGTCGAAGTCGAACTAAAAACCGAGACTGGCGGAAAAATCGATGAAATCAAGAAAAGCTTCTATGATGCCCCTGAGGTTCAGCAATGCTACTATGTTACTGGTGAAGTGGATTTTGTTCTGATCGTTATCGTTCGAGATATGTCCGAATATGAAAAGCTTACCCAACGGTTGTTCTTTTCGAACAAGAACATCCGAAAGTTCAGAACATTCGTTGCAATGGACCGAACAAAGTCATCCATGCAGTTGAACATCTGACTTGTGCCTCTCCAGAGCATGTAGTCTGGCGGGGTATTTGACTTTTGCGCGGCGAGAACTGGAAACAAAGTGCTTGTGCATTCCAAATCTGCCAGAAACCTGGTGATCTGGGCGGTAAATCCTGCCGAGATACCTCTCGGTTTACCTGGAAAATAACCACGTTTCCTGAGGTATTGAGGTTGGGACACATTTGCCCCAACCTCATCCAGGTAACAGGAGTTTGTGTTATGATTTGATACGGTCCATTTTGGGATCGTAAAGCGGTTGAAGTGTCACGTCGCAGGAGACACGTTGGGTCGCAACCTCCAACTCATACGTGCCGGACGTAACAAAATCTGCATCGACGCCGAACTGATTTCGGACATAGCCGTAACCGATGGATTTACCGGTTGTATAGCCATAGCCTCCCGACGTTAGCCAACCCACCCGTTCTCCATCCCGGTATATCGTTTCGCGGCCCAACAGCACCACATCGGGGTCGACGGTGAAGCAGGCCAGCATCTTTTTGACGCCCTCGGCCTTTTGCTTCTCGCTTGCCGCGCGGCCCTTGAAGTTTATGTTTTTGCGCAGCTTCACAGCCCATCCCAGACCGCTTTCAAACGGTGTGTGATCGGGCCCGATATCGGACCCCCAGGCCCGGTAACCCTTTTCTAACCGAAGAGATTCAATTGCGCGGTAGCCTGCATTTACCAGTCCTTGTGGCTGCCCTGCTTGCATCAGCGCAGAATAGACTGTTTGCGCGTATTCAACAGGCAAGTGCAGTTCCCAGCCAAGCTCGCCCACATATGTCACCCGCAGTGCCCTGACAGGGCAACCGGCGATGCCGATTGTCCGGATCGTGCCAAACTTGAACCCGTCATTCGACACATCGTCGCGGGTAACTGCCGCCAGAATATCTCGTGCCCTCGGCCCCATCAGCGACAATACTGCGTTTGAGGAGGTGATATCGAACAGCTGGCAGTTCAGCCCGTCCGGAATATTGCGGCTGATCCAGTCGAAGTCGTGGGTGGCAAAACCGGTGCCGGTGACAAAGTAGAATTCATCATGCGCTACGCGGCCCACGGTCAGGTCGCATTCAATTCCGCCCTTATCATTCAGCATCTGGGTATAGACCAGCGCACCCACCGGTTTGTCCACATCATTGGCACAAATCCAGTTCATCGCCGCCTGGGCGTCGGGGCCTTTCAGCGCGAATTTGGCAAATGATGTTTGATCGAACAGCACTGCCGCTTCTCGGGCGGCTTTGTGTTCACGGCCAACAGCAGCGAACCAGTTCTGGCGACCAAAGCTGTATTCGTCCTTGGGTGCCTCGCCCAGCGATGCGTCGGCAAACCAGTTCGGGCGCTCCCAACCCAGTTTTTCACCAAAGCAAGCGCCCTGATCCTTCAGCAAATCGTATAGCGGTGACTTGCGGCAGGGCCGGCCGGATTCGTGTTCTTCGTGTGGCCAGGCCATGGTATAGTGTTTGCCATATGCTTCGACTGTGCGGGTGCGAACCCAATCGGTGTCGAAATGCGGGCGGCCAAAACGGCGAATGTCGGCGGACCACAGGTCAAAGGGCGGCTCGCCCTTGGCGGCCCATTCTGCCAGCACCATTCCGGCGCCACCGCCAGAAGCAATGCCAAAGGCGTTGAAACCAGCACCAACAAAGAAATTCTTCAGCTCTGGTGCTTCACCTACAATGAAGTTGCCATCCGGAGTGAAGCTTTCGGGACCATTGGTTAGGGTCTTGATCCCTGCGGTCTCCAACGCTG
The DNA here is from genome assembly GCF_056531345.1 of Ruegeria sp. N7. Classification (NCBI taxonomy): domain Bacteria; kingdom Pseudomonadati; phylum Pseudomonadota; class Alphaproteobacteria; order Rhodobacterales; family Roseobacteraceae; genus Ruegeria; species Ruegeria sp. N7. The sequence continues at coordinate 44,663 of NZ_JBQFLR010000015.1, forward strand.
GCACCCGGCCCAGCGACAGCTCTATGATCTGTTCGAAATGGTCGAAGTTACTGTCGAGCAAGGTGTAGTGGAAATCTTTAGGTATGCCATTCACCGCCCATGGGATTGGGTTCGGCTCATAACCGCCCATGACGAGCCCACCAACTTCTTCCTTGTAATAGGTCAGCCGATCGGGATCCCGCAGGGTAGGCAGATCACCGGGTACACCAAATGGTTCTGTGACCATGTACTGATGTTCCATTGGCACCAGCGGCACATTCACACCGAACTTGGCGGCAAAGTCGCGCGTCCACTGACCGGCACACACGATCACCTTTTCACATTCGATACGGCCATGTTCAGTGATTACGGCGCGGATCTTGCCGTTCTCGATTTCAAGATCGGTGGCCTTGGTATCCTCGAATATCTTCGCGCCTGCCATGCGTGCTCCCTTGGCCAGCGCCTGGGTAATGTCCGAGGGGTTTGCTTGCCCATCGGTGGGCAGGAACGCCGCGCCGATGACGTCACCGATATCCATCAGCGGCCAAAGATCCTGCGCTTCCTTCGGGGTTAGCAGCTGCATGTCCAGACCAAAGGAATGGGCTGTGGTGGCCTGCCGTTTGACCTCGGTCCAGCGTTCCTCGTTGCAGGCGAGACGCAAACCGCCATTCATTTTCCAACCCGTTCCCAGACCGGTTTCTTCTTCAATCTTGTTGTACAGATCGACTGAATATCCCAGCAGCTGAGTGATATTGGCGTTCGAACGCAGCTGCCCCACCAGACCCGCAGCATGGAATGTGGTGCCCGAAGTCAGCTTTTTGCGCTCCAGCAGCACCGTGTCGGTCCAACCGAGCTTGGCAAGGTGATAGGCGGTCGAGCAGCCGATGATGCCGCCGCCGATGATGACGGCTTTGGCTGTATTTGGAAGGTCGGTCATATCTGTCCTCAGGTGTTTTTGTAATCGGTCAGGGCCGTGCGAAACCGCGCGAGATTTTCACTTGTGTAGGCTGCATAGTCGAAGTCGATATCCGAGGTGATCTCGGACACCATGCTCCACATGGTTTCACGAAGCAGCGAGGCGCATTTCATCGCCGTATAGCGATGACGCAATTGGTTGGTGACGGGTGCCTGAAAGTAGGTTTCCAGAACCCAGTCCTCTTGTTCATTGGAAAGAGAGTTGTTCGAGGCCAGCCCACCCAAATCAAACAATGGCGAGTTGAAGCCCGCGTAGTCGAAATCGATCAGCCACAGGCGGGTGCCATCGTCCAGAAAGTTGCCGCAAAGCAGGTCGTTATGGCCAAACACGATTTCGTACGGCCCGGCCTCGGCTTCCAGATCATTTCCAATTTGCACAAGTTCAGGGATCAGGCCTTTATGCGAACTTCCATGATCGGTGAGGGTGGCGGCATAGTCGCGGATGACATGAAAGACCCAGAACACCAGCGACGGGCCGCGCAGGTGCTTGGGCACCTCAAGGTGGCAGGCTTTCACGAGCTCCAGCACTCGAGGCAGCATACTGGGGTCGCGTACGTCTTCTTCGATCAGAGTGCGGCTTTCGACGAATTCCAGCACTGTTAATTCGTTGGACGAAAACACTACAGCGGGTGACAGACCTGCAGCATGGGCGGCCTTACTGGCAGCCAGTTCGTTGAAGCGCATCACCTGGTGCAAAGGGATGTCGTCACCGACACGCACCACATAGGATCCACTGCTGTCAGTGACCTTGTAGTTCACATTTGTAATCCCACCCGTCAACGGGGTGGCTTTGATCTCGCCCTGCCAGATCGGTAGCTTGCGAATGCGGGTCATCAGGTCGGATTGGGTCATATCAACTCTCCATTCCAAAGCGGATGCGTGCCTGACGAGCGCTTGCGTTGATCAGCCTATCAGCGATGATGGCAATGAATGCGATGGACAGCCCTGCCACCAGACCTCGACCAGTGTCAGCCTTTGTCAGGGCAATGTAGACTTCCTGCCCCAGATCGCGGGTGCCAACGAGGGCGGTGATAACCAGCATGGACAGCGCCAGCATGATGGTCTGGTTAATACCCAAAAGGATTTCGGGCAGGGCCATGGGCAAGCGAATATGGCGCAGAAGTTGCGTGCGTGTGCACCCAGAGACCAATCCGGCCTCGATCAATTCCTCACTGACCGAGCGCACGCCATGGGCCGCATAACGTACGGCCGGGGCCAGCGCGTAAAGGACTATGGCAATCAGCGCAGTGAAATCGCCGACGCGAAACAGCATCACAACCGGGATCAGATAAACAAAGCTGGGCAAAGTCTGCAACGTATCAATCAACAGGTTGATCACCGTCCCGGCGCGTTTGTTCAGAGCAGCCACAACGCCCAGCGGAACACCGATCAGGGTAGCAAGAAACACAGAGGCACCGCAGAGATAAACTGTCACCATTGCCTTGGCCCACAGTCCTGACACGAGGATCAGCGACGCCAGTCCTCCGCACAGCAGCGCCAGCCGCCAGCCCCCTGCGTGCCAACCCAGCAAGGTCAGCATGGCAATGGCCCAAGGCCATGGGATTCCCAGTAAAACCGTTTTGATCGGGATCATGAACCACGTCAGGAAGAAGATCTTGATCGCCTCAAACGTGTCAAAATAATTGATGTTCAGGTATTTGACCGTGTCATCCCAGAACCCGCCAGTGGTGATCGTCTGGCTTTCAGGATATTCCAGCAACAGGGGTGAGAACTGTCCCAGAACCCAGGTCAAAATCAGCAGGATCATTACCAGAACTGTCCGGCGATGGCGGGTGATCCACGAGCCGGGGAGCTCGTGATGTACCTGCCCCATACGCTCGGCAAAAGCCTGACTTAGGCGATCGACGGCAATGGCCAGAACCACAATGGCAATACCTGCCTCGAACCCAGCGCCGATGTCCAGTCGGCGCAGCGCGGCAAGGACGTCAAACCCTAATCCTCCGGCCCCGATCATCGAGGCAATGATGACCATGTTCAGCGTCAGCATGATCACCTGATTGACGCCTACCATCAGACTGTGGCTGGCGGAAGGAACCAAAACGCGCCACATCAACTGTTTTTGCGTCGTGCCTGCCATGCGCCCGAAGTCCAAAATCTCGGGGTCGACGGCTCTCAAGGCAAGCGTGGTGATCCGCACCATGGGTGGTGTCGCATAGATGATAGTTGCAACAAGCGCCGAAATCGGTCCAAAGCCGAACATGAACAGAATTGGTACCAGATAGGCAAAGATCGGAATTGTCTGCATCAGGTCCAGAATGGGCGAGATGATGCGATCGAAAGTCAGGTGGCGATAGGCCAATATCCCCAACAACAGCCCGCCGCCCGCGCCAATCGGCACCGCAATCAGGACCGAGGCAAGCGTTACCATCGCGCTGTCCCACTGGCCAAAAACGGCCAGATAGGTAAAGCAGCCGCCGACCAACGCCGCCAACCCCCAGTCCCGGCAATACTGTCCCAAAGCTATTACGGCGGTGATAACCACAATCCAGCTGATCGCAGGTAGGATGACTTGCGCATCGTTGCCTTGCCCGGTGACAAAACCCTCGGCCAGCAGGGACAAGACAAGGTCATAGGGCTGTTCTATCAACCAAGCAGCAGCGCGGGTAACGTCGGTGAACGAAACTGGGCCGATTGCAGCATCCTCGATCAGCCAGGACATTGCAGATGAGATATAAGTTTTGAACGGGACGACCCAAGCCGACGGGAATTTGGTGATCCAGCGCGCATCGAGCGCTTTTCCCAGGTTGCTGCCGAAATACCCCAGCAGGATCGTGAGTCCGACAAACAGCAGAATGATGAGCTGACTGCGGGACAGGCGGCTCATACCGCGTCCCCTTCACCGAATAGCACATGGGCCACAGCCTTGCGATCAATGGCGCCAATAACCAGCCCATTGCTGTCTGTCACGGGAATTGGCGCATCTGCGGCGATGATCCGTTCCGCCACGGTCGAGACGCGGGTCGATTGCACAATGGGCTCACCTTCACCTGCAGCGCCGACGGTCATTACACCACCAACCGTCAAAACCTTGGAGCGCGGAATATGGCGCGTGAATTCAGCCACATATTCTGTCGCTGGATTCATCACCAGTTCTTCCGGGGTGGCGATCTGGATGACTTCACCATCCTTCATAATGGCGATGCGGTCGGCCAAGCGAACGGCTTCTTCAAAGTCGTGCGTGATAAAGACAATAGTCTTATGCAACCGTTCCTGGAGTCGCAGAAATTCGTCCTGCATTTCGCGCCGGATCAGCGGATCGAGGGCCGAAAAAGGCTCGTCCAGAAACCAAAGATCGGGCTCTGTCACCAACGATCGAGCAATGCCCACACGCTGTTGCTGACCACCCGAGAGCTCTCGTGGATAGTAGTCCTCGCGCCCCTTCAGGCCGACCAGTTCCACCACGTCTCTCGCCTTTGCGTCGGCTTCGTGTTTGGGCGTAGCCTGAATAGTCAGGGGGAACATCACATTCTGCAATACGGTCAGGTGCGGCAGCAGGGCAAAATGCTGAAACACCATGCCCATCTTGTGCCGGCGGATTTCAATCATTTCTTTCTCGCTGGCGCGCAGCAGGTCGGCGTCGTCGAACAGAACCTCACCGCTTGTAGGTTCGATCAACCTGGACAGACAACGAACCAGGGTTGATTTGCCTGAACCGGACAGGCCCATGATGATGAAGATTTCACCTTCAACGATTTCAATATTGGCGTTGCGTACCGCTCCGATCACACCCGCATTTCGAATGTCATCTGCCGATGGGTTCGGATTTTGCGCCAGAAGGGTCTCGGCGTTTGGACCGTAAAGCTTCCAAACGTTTCGGCAGGACAGTTTTGTTGTGGGAGTCATCAGTGGTGTCCGGGACTAAGACGGAAAAAGACCGAAGCGGTAGAGGAGAGCGGGGTAACCGCTTCGGCCAAGCAGATTATTTAGAGATCCAGCCAGACCAACGGTCCTTGTTCGTCTCCATCCAATCCGCGACAACTGCATCAATATCCACACCGTCCAGATCGGCTTTGCCGACCATGGCGCTCATCTCGTCGTTATTGATGTTATAGGCTTCGATGATGTCATACGCGCCCGGCCACTTTTCTTGCAGGCCAGACCAAGCAGCCTTCCAGATCGGACCGCGCGGTTTTCCGCAATCATAGGCCAAGGCCGGGTTCACACCGACGGACGGGTCGCTGTAGCACTCGGCCGAGTATGGCGGAAACTCCACGAATTCACCGTCATATTTGGCCGGGGCCCAGTGCGGAACATAGACCCACAGCATGATCGGATCTTCGCGCTGATATGCGGATTCCAGCTCTGCAAAAAGCGCAGCATCCGTGCCTGCGTGGACAACTTCAAACTCTAACTCTAACGCTTCGACGCGTTCTTCGTCGAAACCGCCCCAGGTCACGGGTCCGCCGACATAGCGCCCATTTGGCGAGGTTTCAGCCGTGGCAAATTCCCCTGCGCAGTCTTTCAGAGCTTCCCAGTTTGGCAAGCCGGGGCAGCGGTCTTTCATGTAAGTCGGGTACCACCATTCTTCGATCGCCATCAGACCGGTTTCACCAACGTTCACCACATTGCCAGAGGCGGTGGCTTCGTCCAGCGCTTCACGCCCGGTGGTTTCCCAGATTTCCATTGCCAGATGTAGATCACCTGTCTTCAGGCCCGCAAACTGAGCGATATAGTCTGCCTGTACATATTCAACGTTGTATCCGGCCTCTTGCAGGATTGATCCCATTATCTTGGTGTTGATCAGCTGCCCTGACCAATCATGCAACGTCAGTTTGATTGGGTCCGTCGATTCGGCGGCCCAAGAAGCCGAAGCAGTTACGCCAGCGACTAATGCCATTGCGTGTAGTGCATTGAATTTCCTGATCATGTTGTGCTCCCTGAATGTGGCTTTTTGAGTGTTTTTCGTTTATTACACTTCCATGCTGCGCCAATCTGACAACTACGTCAATAAAAACCACACTTCGCCACGACTATTCGTTATAATTCACACAAAAAGCCCCGAACGGCACCGTATTGGGCGTAATATTGTTTTATTGGGATGACTGCCGTATCCCCCTTTCAGGAGGTCGCATGTTAAAGCCACGAAAAACCACAAATCAGCGCGAAGAAGAAATCCTTCGCGAGCTGCAACATGCGGGCGGATCGTGCAGGGTCAGCCTCCTGGCTCAAAAACTGAATGTTTCCAATGAAACGATCCGGCGCAACGTCAAGGCGCTGGAAGAGCGCAAGATCGTGCGGAAGGTTCATGGCGGCGTACATCTTAGCGAAGACGCCATAGAGCCACCCTTTGAAAACCGCTTGGGAACGCAAGCACATGCGAAAGAAGCAATAGCCCGGGCAGTCGCAAATACAATTAGCGACGGGGATTCCCTATTTCTGGATATCGGTTCGACGACCGCCTACGTCGCGCTTGCGCTACGGAAACACAAAGACCTGTTTGTAGTTACAAATTCGGTTTTCGTCGCTTACACGTTGTCAAAGCACAACAACAACCGGGTGTTTCTGGCGGGTGGAGAACTGCGCGCCCATGATGGGGGCGCTTTCGGTGCAGAGGCATTGGATCTTGTGAAGCGTTTCAACGTACAGCTGGCAGTGTTCTCGGTTGGAGCCGTGAATGGCGATTTGGGCTTCATGCTTCATGATCTTGAAGAGGCCAATATCGCGCGTGCTGCAGCTGAAAATGCGCAGGTGCGCATCGTCGTAGCCGACAGCGGAAAATTCAACAAGCGGGCTCCGATATCTCTCCATAACATGGCCGGAATTGATGTTTTGTATACGGACCGCGTTCCTCCTGCCAACATCCTGGCCATGCTCGACAAAAATGAAATCGAAGTTGTTATCGCAGGGTCGGACTAGTGTCAGAACTGATAGATGTACCCAGCTTACAAAACTGCATCTTTGAGGAGATGGCAGCCTTTTAATGAGATCATGTTGAAATCTGTTAACGAACTATTCGATGGGGAAAACGTCAAATCGCGCATGTTCGTCAACCGGGCCTCATAGTTTGCGACACATCCGTTCTGAATGTGCAAACAAGTTGGCAATGCCGACTATTATACTGACACTGGACCTGTTGTTCCTCTAACAACACAATCCAGCTCGCAGCAAATTTTAAAATGTTCCGACTCATCTGACGTAATGTAATCGGTGAACTTGTCACCTGCGAGTTTACCGATGGCTTCGGCGGGGATTCGAATGGTGGTGAGCCCCGGCTCAACATCAGCCGATCCCTTGAAATCTCCGATGCCCATAATTGAAAGATCGCCGGGAACGTTTAACCCCAGTTTCTGGGCCGCAAACAAAGCGCCCTGCGCTATGACGTCATTTCCACATAACAAAGCCGTAAGTCGAGATGTTTCCGCCAAAAGGTTCAGCGCAGCCTGCTTGGCCTGCGAAACGCTGTAAGGAGCTTCAGATTCGTGCTCGCCCGGAACGGAGACACCCATATTTTGTAGCGCTTCGTGCACGGCGGAAAGTCGATGTTGCGCGCGGTCATTACCACTGGTCTTTGGAAAGATCAGCCCAATGTCACGATGCCCTAGGGCCAGCAGGTGCTCTGTTGCGAGACGGCCGGCCAACTGGTTGTCGGCCCCGACACAAGGAAGTTCCGAATCCTTTGAGTAGTTCCAAATCGCAAGTGCAGGTATTTTCTGCTGCGTGATCAACCGATTGGTGGCATCGGAATGCTCCAAGCCAACCAATGCCACGCCGTCCACACGATGTTCAAGAAACTTGCGGACCATCGCGTATTCCCGATCTAGATCATACCCGTGCGACGCCAGTAGAAGGCTGAATCCTGCCTTGTCGATAGAGTCGGAAAAAGCCTGAATGACCTCGGCGAAGATGGCATGGTTGATAGTTGGTACGACCAGGCCAATCGTTCCTGACCGTTTGCCATGCATTGTTTGAGCGGCACGATTGCGGATATACCCGAGCCGCTGCACTGCCCTGTTGATCTTTTTGCGAGTCGCAGGGCTGACCAGATCAGGGTGATTGAAGGTACGAGAAACCGTAGACGGTGAAACCTTCGCGGCCTTTGCGACTGCCACGATATCGACTTTACCATGCTGAAAATTAGACATAATTTCGTCCTGTTCGGTCGATTTTATGAAAACATTTGCAATACTATTTTCATCCCCTAACCTGATTTGTCAACAAACCAAAAGTGCAGACAAACGGGTTGGGAGGCACTGGATGGAATTCATTTACTACTTCGGGGATGTGTTCACACCGATGTCCTTCTTGCTGCTTTTGGGCGGCACGATCGGAGGGCTGATCCTGGGCGCGACACCAGGCTTGTCACCAACGATGGCGGTTGCCCTTTTGATTCCGTTCACCTTCCAGCTTGAGGCCGCACAGGGGCTGATCTTGCTGGGAGCCGCCTATACCTCGACCGTTGCTGGTGGCGCGGTGAGTGCAATTCTACTGAAAATCCCAGGCGCTCCAGCCAATATTGCCACCACTCTGGACGGCCACACCATGGCCAAGCAGGGACAAGGGGCGCGGGCGCTGCAACTGTCGTTTCTGGCCTCGGCGGTTGGCGGCATCTTCGGTGTGCTCCTATTGATCTTTCTGACACCGGTTTTGGCCAAATGGGCGCTGGCGTTTGGCCCCTCACACCTGTTCTGGCTGGCCATTTTAGGGGTGACTGTGATCGGCACGCTGGATTCTGCATCCGTGGTCAAAGGTTTGCTATCGGGTTGTATCGGATTGTGGCTGGCGACAGTCGGTTTCGACGACATTATGGGCGCGCAACGCTTTATCTTTCACCCTGCACTGGGCGGCGGCATCAACATTATCGCGGCGCTGATCGGTCTGTTCGCGATCCCTCAGGTGCTGACGATGTTTGCAAAGGGACGCCACGACACGGGTGCTGAAGTCATCGAAGTACAGCGCCATTCGATCATGGCCGCATTGCGAGAACTGTTCAGCCGCACCCGAGCACTTAGCATCGGCACACTGACAGGTTCCATCATTGGCCTGATCCCAGGCGTTGGCGGGCAAATTGCCGGGCTGGTTGCCTATGATCAGAGTAAGAAGTTTTCAGCCGAGAAGGACAAGTTCGGCACGGGTCATTCCGAGGGCGTAATTGCCGCGGAGTCCGCCAACAATGCGATGGTGGGCCCATCTCTGGTACCGTTGTTGACCTTGTCGATCCCGGGTAGCCCAACCGCAGCCGTTTTGCTGGGCGGGCTGCTGATTCACGGAATTTTTCCGGGCTCGGATCTGTTCGACAACCACCCGGACGTTGCGTGGACGTTCATAAACTCCATGCTGATCGGCCAGGTCCTGATGTGCGTCTTCGGCCTATACATTGCTGGTCTGGCCGCGCGTGTCGCGCAGGTGCCGCAATCGGTCATGGCGGCCGTTGTTTTGGCCCTTTCGGTCTTCGGCGCCTACTCGGTTCAGAGTTCGATGGGGGATGTCTATGTCATGGCGTGCCTTGGCATTGGGATGTTCTTTCTGGAACGATTTGGATTCTCGGCTGCTCCGTTGGTACTGGGATTGATCCTTGGTCCGATTGCCGAAGCCAACTTCATTCAGGGCGGAATGATCGCGGACGCGACCGTCGGCAAGGCCTCTTACTTCCTGACGGGCGGATTGAATCTTCTGCTGATCGCCGTTGTACTGGCTTCAATTGCCTACTCGGTTTGGATGGAACTTCGCCACCGGCGCTATACCACCAAAGAGGAGGCACAGGCATGAACCGCACACAACACATAATCGGGTCGGGTTTGGTTTTTGCCGTAGGACTTTGGGTAACCTGGGTCAGCTTTACTCAACAACCGGTCGAGGCATTTCTGTTTCCGCGTCTTATCGCTTCGGTCTTTGTGGTTTTGGCAGGGTGGACCTTCGGCAAAGCGCTGATGGGATTGTCCAAGGTAGGCAACGGCGTGACCCGCATGATGTTCATCAACATGCTGCCGGGCCTGTTCGTCACCCTTATCTATGTCTTCTGGGCGTCCAAATCGCTGGGGTTCTACACAGCAACGGCAATCGCGTTTTTCATTCTGCTGTCGATTTACGATCCAGACCCACATTCCGAAGCCAAAACCTGGGTCAAGCGCGGTGTCATCACAGCGATCTTTGTGGCGGTGATGTACGGGCTCTTTGCCATGCTTCTGCAAGTCTACACACCAAGGGAATTTCTGTTCTGACCGCAAGGGATGCGGGTGAACCAAAATAGGGAGGAAACGCAAATGAAACGGTTGATTACAGGGGCAGCACTGGCCCTCACGAGCCTGACGGGCGCGGCGGTTGCCGAGGAGTATCCCGAACGCCCAATCATGATGATGGTCAGTTACGGCGCTGGTGGCGCAACCGACTTTCAGGCGCGGATTGTCACCATGACATCCGGGAATGAAGACGCGCTGGGAATGCCAATCGCCATCATAAACAAACCCGGCGCCGGAGGGCGTGTGGGTTGGAACTGGTTCGCAACCCAGGCCGACGCCGATGGCTACACGCTTGCTGCCTACAATGTTCCACATTTCATCGCCCAATCGATCAAGGGTGGGGTCGAGTATTCGGTCGACAGCTTTGAGCCCATCGCCAACTGGGGTGCTGACCCGGCTGTCTTCGTGGTTGGTGCGGACAGCCCGTTCAACTCGATGGAAGGTGTTGTCGCATATGCCAAGGAAAACCCCGGCAAGCTTACCGTGTCCGGGGCTGGGCTTTTTGTTGGTCACCACATTGCGGCTCTTCAAATCGACAAGGCTGCAGGAACAACGATGGCCTATATCCCGACCAAAGGTGGCGGCGCAGCGGCCATGAAAGCGGTAATTGCTGGCGAAGTCATGGGTGGTATAAACAACCTGTCGGATGCGTTCCGCGCAAAAGAGGCGGGCAACGTCAAAATCCTGGGTGTCGCAGATCTTGAGCGAAACGCGTTCCTGCCCGACGTGCCGACTATGATGGAACAGGGGCTTGATGTCGACAACTCGTCGGTCAATTTCCGGGGCGTGATGGTGCCCAAGGGAACGCCGCCCGAGGTGATCGAGAAACTTGCGGAAACGGTTCCCGAGATGTTCGCCAACGATCGTGTGGTGAAAAAGATGGAAGCTGGCGGATCGCCCATGCACATCATGACACGCGATGAAGTGATCAAGATGTGGGAGAAACGTCAGCAAACACTGAACGAATTGTTGGCTGGGCTCTGAACCAGTCAACTCCCTACGGGGCGGAGTGGGTCCGCCCCGATCAAACAATCGAGGACCGAGATGAACGCTCAGGAAGGGGTTTCCCCCCAGATCGACGAAGTTGATCGCATAGTAGCGCATGCGCGCAAGGCCCAAGCGACCTTTGAAGAAAGCGGCAGTCAGGCGCTGTACGACAAGGCGGCGCTGGCGGCGGGATGGGCAATCATGGAGCCAACACGCAATCGGGCACTGGCCGAAATCGCTGTTGCGACCACCGGTCTGGGTAATGTTCCGGACAAGATTACAAAGAACCACCGCAAGACTCTGGGCTTGTTGCGCGATATCGCTGACGTGAAAACCCACGGCATCATTAGCGACAATCCAGCAACCGGCATGACCGAGATTGCACGCCCAATCGGTGTAATCGGTGCTGTGGTTCCATCGACCAACCCCGCTGCGACGCCGGCGAACAATATCATCAATGCGCTCAAAGGAGGCAACTCCATCGTGGTGGCACCATCCCCCAAAGGAGTCGCTTCCTGCGAGATGCTGATCGCTTTTATCCATTCAGAGTTTGACAAGCTCGGCCTCGATCGCGATCTGGTCCAGATGATCCCTGCGCCCGGATCCAAGGCCAAGACACAAAGGTTGATGGAAGCCGTAGATCGCGTGATCTGTACCGGCAGTCAGAACAACGTCCAACGCGCACAATCCTGTGGAACGCCAGCAGTGGCGGTTGGTGCGGGCAATGTGACGGTGATTGTGGACGAAACCGCAGATCTGGCCGCAGCTGCTTTCAGGATCACGGCATCGAAATGCTTCGACAACGCGACGTCCTGCTCGTCTGAAAATGCGCTGGTTGTTGTAGATGCGGTCTATGACGCCTTTGTCGCCGCGATCGCCGTTGAAGGCGGTGCCTTGGTACCATCTTCCGAGGCTGGAAACATCATCGCACGGCTGTGGCCCGATGGGCATCTCAACCGATCTGTAATCGCGCAGGACGCTGGCAAGATGCTTGAAGCACTGGATATGGCGGATAAGGTCCCCGAAGGGACCAAGTTCCTAGCCGTGGAAACTGACGGAATTGGCCCGGATCATCCTTTGTCGGGGGAAAAGCTCAGCCGGGTTCTGGCGCTTTATCGAGCGGCAAATTTTGAAGAAGCCAAGGTAATCGCGGCTCGTATTCTGGAACACCAGGGCGCGGGGCATTCTGTCGGAATCCATACCAGCGACGACGCGCGCGCGGTTGGGTTGGGTCGTGACCTGCCCACCTGCCGGGTCATTGTAAACCAGGCGCATACCTTTGCCACTGGTGGCAGCTTCACCAACTGCATGCCCTTTTCGCTGTCAATGGGCTGCGGCAGTTGGGGAGGCAATTCCATCGACACCAATCTGCATTGGCGGCATTTCGTACAAACGACAAAGATCATCCGTGAAACGCCGCCGCGCGAGCCCGAATTGGAAGCGATATTTGGCTGCTATTGGTCGGAGGCGGGGCAATGATCGAACCACCCAAGGGAACCGTCCGGGACTGGCTTGACCGTCGGGCAAGCCGCGGGGGAACCGGGTTCGTTTTCCCGGACGGGGCGCGGGACCTGAATTGGGGTGAATTGCGTGACTCAGCTCGCCGCATCGCAAGCATGTTGACCGAACGGGGTGTGGCGAAGGGAGAAAGCGTCGCCATCCTCTACCCCAATTGCCGGGAAGCGCTTGAGGTCCTTTTTGGCGTTCTCTATGGCGGATTTCGGGCCACGATGATCAATCTTGTCGCGGGTGACAGCGCCGTTGCCTATGCGCTGGAACACAGCGGCGCGTGCTATGGATTTGTACATTCCGATCAAACGGACCTGTTCAGGCGAACGGCCAATCCTGCGAGAATCAAACAGTTGAAGGTGGCAGATGCCGTTGAGTCCGGCAGCAACCTGCATAGCCTCTCGCCTCATAGCCACGCTTTGTTGATGTATACATCCGGAACAACCGGTCGCCCCAAGGGGGTGGTCCACACACATTCCAGCCTGTTGGCAGGGGGTTGGACGACCAAAATTGCCCATGAATTGTCCGAGGCTGATCGCGGGTTTTGCGTCTTGCCGATCTATCATATTAACGGGCTCTGCGTGACGGTGATGGGAACACTGGTCTCAGGCGGATCGTTGGCCATGTGCGAACGATTTTCTTCCAGCAAATTCTGGGACAATCTTGGAAAGGCCGAGGCAACGTGGTTCTCGGTCGTTCCGACCATTATCTCGCATCTGCTGCACTCTGAGACTAGTCCGGATGCGCAAACCCGGCAACGCGTGCGTTTCGGGCGCTCTGCGTCGTCAGCCTTGGCGCCGGACGTGCAGCGTGGCTTTGAGGATCGTTTCGAAATCCCAATCGTGGAAACCATGGGCTTGACGGAAACTGCCGCTCAGATTCTGTCAAACCCGCTGCCCCCCGGCGTTCGGAAGATTGGTTCACCCGGCATTGCATATGGAAATGAGGTTGCAATTCTGGACGCGGAATTTCGGCCTGTACCTACCGGAACAGAAGGTGAGTTGGTCATACGCGGTCCGAATGTGATGCTGGAGTACCTCAATGACCCGGATGCTACTGCGGGCACATTTACTTCGGATGGCTGGTTGCTGACCGGAGATCTCGCCCGCATGGATCAGGACGGGTATGTTTATGTGACCGGTCGATTGAAAGAACTGATCATTAAGGGAGGGGAGAATATAGCCCCTCGTGAGATTGACGAGGCACTTTATTCACACCCCGACGTTGTTGAAGCTGCGGCCTTTGCCCGCCCTTGCAAAAGCTACGGTGAAACCGTCGAGGCAGCGGTAAAAATTCGAGAAGGTTCTGAATTGACGCCGCAAGCTTTGTCAAAGATCTGTGAGTCCCAGCTAGGCCGTTTCAAGTCTCCTGACAAAGTTCACATTCTGATTGATCTTCCAAAGGGCCCGTCGGGAAAGATCCAGAGAAACAGGATCCTACAAATCGTTAGCGAGGAGGCGAGCGACTTGAAGATGTAGATGGCAATGCCGGTCCGACTCTACCTGAAAAATAAATGCCAAAACAAAAGCGGGAATAGCCACAAAGGCAATTACCGACGCCAGCTTCAGCAGTGCCGAAAGCCTTTCAATCGTCATGATAAGCGTGTTTCCATCAACGGTTCTAGGCACCCGTTGTGGCAGGTGCCTGAACGCCTCTCCTCTTTCAGAGCGATCTTACTCAACCGCCACCGTCACCGAGATTACCTTGCAGGTAAAACGCAAAGCTGCTTCGGTGCCGTTCGCTTTGGCCATCGGTGTGGAAAGGTCGAAGCCAACGTCTGCTGTATCGTCCGCCGAAAAGATGATGGCCTGCGTCTGGTCGGTCCTGCCCTGTGCCACCTGCATCTCGTCAACAAAGAGGGTGCCGTCCCACCTTTGCCAGGGCTTCCACCGTCATAATCGAAATCGAGGACGATTTCATGAGTACCTTCGGTCACAGGTTCGGACGCCGAAACGGTAAATATCTCGATCCCCAACCAGTTGTAGGCATAGGCTGGAACGCCATTTTCAACATAAAACGACCAGCCGCCAAAGCGGCCCGCTTGTGCGATAATAGCTCGGTGGTCTTCGTTAGAAGGTTCTTCGATATGTTCTGCAATGCGTTTGGAGAGGTGCTGGATATTCGGGGTCATGCCGGTCATGCCACTGCAATCGCCGAAGCTGCATGACGACGGAAAGGCCCATGCGATCACCCGAACTACTCGGCGCGCTCAACTCTGTGCAACAGAGCCTGACAAAGCTCAGTGATCTGACCCGTGGTATTCTGAACCGTGTGATACATGTAATGGACCACAGGCTTGCTGAAATGACGTCACTGATTCGCGTATTTTTTGGTTTGTCCGAGGCCAGAATGCAGTCGCCATTCGGGCACGAAGGATTGTTCGGATTTCGCGTGGCTTCACGAAAATGTCACGAAGACCGAGCTGATCCTCAGAAAATTGCCAGCGATAGGTCGTTGGAGATATTTCTGCTTGTGGTTGCCTAAAATTTCATCAAGGCTTTATCCCAGAGCCAAAAGATGTCACGGTTCAACGCAGTGAAAGACAACTTTCGCAACTTCTTTACCGACAGAAACCAAGAAAGCTGCGACGCAGTGTTCCTTGCGAATTGGCAAAACCAAAATCGAAATGAACGAAGTCCCAGCGGGCGTCGGTCTAATCCGGCTGCTGCGTGCGACCCCAATCAAGTGGGGCCGCGCGGCGACGAACATATGGGAGAGAAATCATGAACAGATACATTCGGAACTCAATGGCGGGGCTTTTGTCGTCGACCATGATCACAGGTGCCGCGTTTGCCGCTGGCACGCATCCTGAAACCGGCGAAGCGCTGGCGGACGATCAAACCTTTACCTACCGCATTCTGGACGAGCACAGCTCGGTCGATCCGCAGGTTGTCGAAGACGTTTCCGGTGCTGAAATTGTACGCGACCTGTTTGAAGGGCTGATGAACCAGGATGAGGATGGCAATCTGGTTCCGGGCGTTGCCACAGGTTACACCGTCGATGACAGCAAGAAAGTCTATACCTTCACACTGCGCGGCGATGCTAAATGGTCGAATGGCGACCCGGTAACCGCCGGAGATTTCGTTTTCGCATGGAAACGCGCGGTTGATCCGGCGCTGTCCTCTCCTTACGCGTGGTTCATGGAGCTGATGTCGATCGAAAACGCATCAGCGATCATCGCAGGCGAAAAGCCGGTTGATGATCTGGGTGTCAAAGCCATCGATGACACGACCCTGGAAGTCACGCTGAGCGCGCCGCTGCCGTATTTCCCGCAGATGACAACGCATTCGACGACCTTCCCGGCACCTCAGAAGGTGATCGCGGAATTTGGCGATGAATGGACCAAGCCCGGAAACATCGTGTCGAATGGCGCGTATGTTTTGACCGAGCACCTGCCGCAGGAACGTTCGGTACGTGAGCGCAACGAGATGTACTGGGACAATGACAACACCATCATCGACAAGGTTGTGGCACTGGTCATCAATGACGAAAACGTAGCCCTGACCCGCTATCTGGCCGGTGAACTGGACCGGACCGAAGTTCCCGCCGGTCAATTCCCGCGTCTGCAGGAAGAGCATCCGGGCGAGGCTATCAGCTTCCCGCGCCTGTGCAACTACTACTACACGTTTAACGTGTCGGACAGCGGCCCTGAAGAATTCAAGGATCCCAAAGTTCGTCAGGCCCTGTCGCTAGCCGTTGACCGGGACATCATTACCAAGAATATCAAGGCCGGTGGCGAGCCGCCCGCGTATACATTCGTGCCAGAAGCAACCGCAGGTTTTACTGTCCCGGTCGTTGAAATGGCATCGATGAGCCAGGCTGAGCGCGATGAACTGGCCAAGGAACTGCTGGCCGAGGCCGGCTTCGGCGCGGATAACCCTCTGACCTTCTCGATGGTCTACAACACTTCGGAAGCCCACAAGAAAGTTGCCGTCGCGCTGAGCCAGATGTGGAAGCAAAAACTGGGCGCCAATGTTGAACTGGCCAACATGGAATGGAAAGTCTTCCTGGAAGAGCGGGGCAACCAGAACTTTGATCTGGCCCGCGGCGCGTGGTGTGGTGACTATAACGAAGCCTCAACCTTCCTTGACCTGTTGCAGTCGGATTCGGGCTACAACGACGGCAAGTATAACAATGCCCGCGTGGACGAGTTGCTGGCCGAAGCCAAAACTTCGGACGATCCGGCTCCGCTGTACACCGAGGTCGAGCGTATTATCGCTCAGGAAACCCCCGTTATCCCGATCTATCACTATGCTGGTGTCTACATGATGGATAGCGATGTCGGAAACTGGCCGGTCAAAAACGTAGAGCAAAACTGGTACTCCAAGAACCTCTACAAAATCGCCGAGTAATCATCTTCTGACCATGACCTGCCCCGAAGTTTTCTTCGGGGCAGCGCCATCTATTGGGGGCATTGAATGCTTGCCTATGTCATTCGGCGGGTCCTGACCGCCATACCGACGATTCTGCTGCTGATCGTCGCCTGTTTCTTCTTGATGCACTATGCGCCCGGTGGGCCCTTTACCTCAGAACGGACATTGCCGCCGCAGGTTCTGGCCAATATCGAGGCGCGGTACGGCCTGGACCAGCCGTTGTGGAAGCAACTCTGGGATTATCTGTACAATATCGTTGTGCATTTCGACTTTGGCCCGTCTTTCAAGTTCAAGGACCGCGATGTGAACGACATCATCGCGCAGGGCTTTCCGATCTCGCTGACCTATGGGTCGCTGTCCTTTCTGGTCGCTACTGTGGTGGGCATCGGACTGGGGATTGCCGCCGCAATCCGGCACAACAGCTGGATCGACTACTTTGCGGTTGGGCTGGGGATTGCAGCGCAGGCGCTGCCCAACTTCATCATGGGCCCGATCCTGATCCTGACATTCACCCTGTGGCTGGGATGGTTGCCCGGCGGTGGGTGGAATGGTGGTCAGTGGCCCTATCTGATCATGCCGGTTATCGCCCTTGCGACATCTTACATGGGATCGATTGCACGGATCACCCGATCTTCAATGCTGGAGGTTCTGAATTCGAATTTCATCAGAACCGCCCGTGCCAAGGGCCTGCCGACAAGAACCGTAATCTGGCGTCATGCGATGAAGCCGACCTTGCTGCCGGTCGTATCTTATCTGGGACCGGTGTTTGTCTATGTGCTGACCGGATCCGTCTTTGTTGACATCTATTTCTCGACCGGTGGTCTGGGGCAGGCTTATGTCGGCTCGGCCTTATCACGCGACTATGCCGTGCTGCTTGGGGTTACGATCCTCTATGGCATTCTGACCGTTCTGGTAAACCTGCTGACCGATCTGGCCTATGCCTGGTTCGATCCGAAGATCCGCTACTGAGGGGCTGGATATGCTAGGAAAATCACAAAAAGCCGCGCATCTGGCCGAAGAAATCACCGATTATACAGCCGTTCAGGGGCGTTCGCTCTGGCAGGATGCGCGAATGCGCTTTGTACGAAACAAAGCGGCAATGGCCAGCGTGTTCATTTTGCTGCTTATCGTGCTGTTCACGATCATTGGCCCGTATTTTGCCGTCTGGAGCAATGAAGAGATCGACTGGAATGTCATGGGCGATGTCCGGGGCATGGGAATGCCGTCTATGGAAACGGGTCACTATTTCGGTGTTGATGATCTGGGGCGCGATTTGTACAGCCGCGTCATTCAGGCAACCACGACGTCCCTGCTTGTGGGGTTGATCGGGGCGGCGACCGCTTTGATCGTTGGTACGTGTTACGGCATTACTGCCGGGTATTTTGGCGGGCGGACGGATGGCGCGATGATGCGTTTTGTCGACATCCTTTTGGCTATCCCGACAACTCTGATCATCATTCTTCTGCTGGTTGTTGCCGGGCGATCCTTCTTCACGCTTTTCATCGCATTGGGCGCGGTTGGTTGGCTGACCATGTCACGTATCGTGCGCGGGCAGACGCTTGCCCTGAAGAACCGCGAATTCATCGAGGCCGCCCGAGCGGCGGGCGTCAGTGAATTTACGATCATGTATCGCCATATCCTGCCCAATCTGCTGGGTGTCGTGATCGTCTATGCGTCGCTTCTGGTGCCCGAGATGATCCTGACCGAAAGCTTCATCTCATTCCTGGGACTGGGGATCTCCGAACCTTACACGTCGCTGGGAAGGCTGATCGCAGAAGGGGCGGGAACCATGGGCTATGGAACGCTGTGGCAATTGATGTTCCCACTGACATTCTATGTCGCCATTATCATCACGATGTTCTTCATCGGCGATGGTCTGCGTGACGCTTTGGACCCGAAGGACCGCTGATATGAGTCTGTTTTCCGTAAAGAACCTGAGCGTCCGGTTTGACACCCCCGATGGTGTCGTCGAGGCGGTCAAAGACATCAGTTTTGATATCAATCCGGGCGAATGCCTTGGCATCGTCGGTGAAAGTGGATCCGGCAAAAGTCAGACCTTCATGGCCGCAATGGGTTTGCTGCCCCCTGCCGGACATGCCAGCGGGTCAGCCAAGCTGAACGGTCAGGAGATTTTGAACCTGCCGGTGAACAAGCTGAACCAGATCCGCGGCGATGATGTCGGCATGATCTTTCAGGATCCTCTGACCGCTTTGACGCCACATCTGAAGATTGGGCAGCAGATGCGCGAAGTGCTGCAGGTCCACGAGGGCCTGAAGGGGTCAGCCGCGCGCGCACGCTGTCTGGAGTGGTTGGACAGGGTGCGCATTCCCGAAGCGGGCCGCCGTCTGGACCAGTACCCGCACGAATTATCCGGCGGAATGCGACAGCGTGTGATGATTGCGATGTCGATGCTGTGCAGTCCCAAACTGCTTATTGCGGACGAGCCGACGACGGCGCTGGATGTCACTGTTCAGGCAGACATCCTCGATCTGATGGTTCACCTGCAAAAGGATGAGGGAACCGCGATTGCACTGATCACGCATGACATGGGCGTTGTTGCGCGCATGTGCGACCGGGTTCAGGTCATGCGCATGGGCCAATTCGTCGAAGCCGGCGAAACACGCGCGCTGTTCCGAAATCCGCAACACGAATACACGCGGGCCCTGCTGGAGGCGATGCCCCGGATTGATGCCGGCGACGCGCCCCGCGCTTTGGAAAAGGCGGAAGAACCCCTTCTCAAGGTTGATGACGTCAAAGTTCATTTCCCCATTCATGTCTCTGGCGGGTTGTTCGGGCGCAAGGTTCCGCTGAAAGCTGTCGATGGTGTCAGCTTTGATATTCGCAAGGGCGAAACTCTGGGTGTCGTGGGCGAATCCGGTTGCGGAAAATCGACACTGGCGCGCGCGGTTTTGCAACTGATCGAACCCAGCGCGGGGGGTGTCAGCTGGTTAGGCCATCCGATCGTCGGCTTGAAGCGATCCGAGCTGAACAAGTACCGCAAGGACCTGCAGATCGTGTTCCAAGACCCGTTGGCCAGTCTTGATCCACGCATGACGATTTCAGCGTCGATTGCTGAGCCGCTGAAAACCTACCGCCCCGATCTGACCGACCGGGAACGCAAGCAGATGGTCGCCGCGATGATGGAACGGGTTGGTCTGCAGGCCAACATGATCAACCGTTACCCGCATGAGCTGTCCGGAGGGCAGAACCAGCGCGTCGGCATTGCGCGGGCGATGATCAACAAGCCCAGGCTGATTATCTGCGACGAGGCGGTTTCAGCGCTCGACGTTTCCATTCAGGCCCAGATTGTCGAGCTGCTAAAGGAACTTCAGCAGGAATTTGGCCTGTCGATGATTTTCATCAGCCATGACTTGTCCGTGGTGCGCGCGGTATCGAACCGGATCATGGTCCTGTATCTCGGGCGAATTGTGGAAATGGGTGATGGTGAGGTGATCTGTTCGGAACCGATCCATCCCTATACCAAATCACTGATCTCGGCCGTGCCGATACCAGACCCGGATGTAGAGCGGACGCGGCAGCGCCTCAAACTGCCGGGTGAACTGCCATCGCCGCTGGACCCCAAAGCCGCGTTGCGTTTTTTGCCCAGCCGACTGGTTAACGGTCACAGTGATTATGTTCCAAAGCTGCAGGAAGTCGCACCAGACCATTTTGTAGCGGAACACGACACACTGGATTCCATCATGGCCAATGGCTGAGAGAAGGGTCTGCTGCAGGTTTTCGGTGCTTGAAGCATGCGCCGAAAACCTGCGCAGGGACTGTACGAAGAAACCGTAGCGTGTGGTGGGGCTTAACGCTCGGGAATGAAAGACAATCCTGACACAAGCTGTCGCAGGCCAAGAGCTGCTCCGGCAAAGATCGCCGCAAAGGTTATAGGCGCGCTATAGGCCAGCAGAGAAAAAGCGGAGATGCCTTGCCCGACGCTGCATCCAACCGCAATTATTGCTCCGGGTCCCATTATTGCCGCTCCCAGCATCTGCCGCTTAAGCTCACGTGGATCTTCGCAGGCTTCCCAGCGGAAATGACCTTTTGACCATGATCCGAGGAAAGCCCCAATCAGAACCCCTGAAACCGAACCGACCGCAAACGAGAGCGTGTTGCCTGAGGCGGTCATGAGATAGAACACTGTATCACCCAAAGGCGCGGCAAACGTGTGTGTTTGCAAGGTCTCACCGTCAAACCCGTGTGTGGCTACCCAATTGGTGCCAAGCCAGCCTGAAACGACTGCCAATCCGACCGCCGCACCCCAAAAAACCTGCGCAGGTGATTTACGAAAACGGTCATTTGTCAGGGCAAACACTACTATGGCAGAGCCGACAAGCGTTCCTGTAACCCATGCCGGTATCGACGTCAGCCGTTCGGCTAGGTAGCTGACGCTTTGTGGATTACCGAGATCCATGGCTTCGGGAAAAAGCCAGATCCTGACATAGGCCAGAGGACCGGACATGACCACATATGCGGAAAGGCCCACGATCAGGACGATGACGAATGACCGAAGGTCGCCGCCGCCAAGGCGTGCAAGCGCGCCATAGCCGCAGTTTCCGCTGATGGCCATGCCATATCCAAACATCAATCCGCCAATAACCGATCCGATCGGATTCCATGTCTGCGCAATATAGGTCGTGCCGAGCGGGTCAATCCCACCCAACGCCATCCCCAAATGGCTGCCGACAATCGCAACACCAATCGCAACGGCCCACATACGCAGGCGCCGGTCGTCATTTGCATAAAGATAATCTTCAATCGCACCCAAGGTGCAGAACCGCCCAATGCGCGCGGCAAGACCAAGTACAATGCCGCCAACCAGACCGATCAGCGCAACTGTATTGGCGTCTCCCAGAAGTTCGAACATGGCCAGTCTCCTCCCAAAGCTGGCGGTGTTTCTCGCGGGCTTCTATTTGTCCCGACAGAAAAGATTGTAGACGACTTCCAGAATCTGAGTCGACCGGTCGTCCGCCAATCTGTAGTAGATCGTTTTGCCTTCGCGTCGTGTCTTGACCAGCCCTTCAAAGCGCAAGCGGGACAATTGCTGGGAAACGGCAGCCTGTCTGGCCGACAACATTTCCTCCATCTGCGTGACGGATTTTTCCCCTGATGACAAATAGCACAGAATCATCAGCCGCCCCTCATGGCTGATCGCCTTGAGGAAATTGGACGCCGTCTGGGCGTTATCCATCATCCTATCCAAGTCCTCGTTGCACATGTCCTTGGTGAACACGGGCAGTTTCGACGGTTTGTCCAACACGATCATCTCGCTTTCGTGGCTTCACGTATTCAAAACAGTATATGTAAATCCCGAGGATTTAACCAGAGCTCTCGATCTTAACTCCGGCGTCACGTAGTAAAACACCCAATAGCCCCCAGAAAAAGTCTTCGCCAGGATAACCCTCGATCCGGCCGATTTCGTGACCGTCCTCCAGCAATACAAAGGTCGGCGTATAAAAAAGCGGCCGGTCCAGAGTAATCCCTTCGGGCGTGGTTGCGTGGATGTCCGTTCGTTGCAGTGGGGCAGCTTTTCCTTCCGTTGTCAGCGGGTAGATCTCGGAAATTTCGGCGTCCCAGCGGGCGCACCACATACACCCGTCTTCTTCGGCCATCAGCAACACCATTTCGGCCCGCAACGTAGCAGGCCAGATCAGCAATGTGATGACGAGCAATGTATGTATTACGTGACGCATCAAAAGCTCCGATTGACCTGGGTGGTACACCTTTATTATTTTGAATGTGTGAATAGTAACCTGTCTGGACGGATTTGACCATGCTCGACATCACGTTTGCAGGGGCTCTGATCGCGGGGCTTTTGTCGTTCCTGTCCCCCTGCATTCTGCCCATTGTCCCGTTCTACCTCAGCTATCTTGCAGGCGTCGGGATGGAGCAGATTTCGGCCGGTTCGACGATCACCCCGGATGTTCGCCGTCGGGCGACCCTGTCAGCGATTGCTTTTGCTGCAGGGATCATCACGGTCTTCATGGCGCTTGGGGCCACGGCGTCGATCTTTGGTCAGCTGGTTCGCGCGTATTTCGACATTCTGCGATGGATCGCTGCGCTCATCATCATCGCGATGGGCCTGCATTTTCTGGGTCTTTTCCGCATCGGGTTCCTGTATCGACAGTTTCGTGCAGATATCGGCGAGACGACAAATGTAAGCGTGATCGGGGCATATGTTCTGGGGCTGGCTTTTGCCTTTGGCTGGACGCCTTGCGTCGGGCCGGTTCTGGCGGCGATCCTGTTCACGGCGGCCGGAACCGAGACCGCCTGGCGTGGCGCCGTGCTTTTGTTCGTCTATGGGGTTGGCATGACAGCGCCGTTTGTTCTGGCAGCCTTTCTGGTTCGGCCCTTCATGCAATGGATGGCACGTTTCCGGAAACATCTGGGAATGATTGAAAAGGCGATGGGTGTCTTACTGATTCTTTTTGGCATCCTGATCGCGACCAATTCCATAAATCTAATCGCACAATGGATGCTGGATCACATGCCTTGGCTGGCGGCCATTGGCTAATTCGGGAGAACACCATGAAACGGATAGTATTGTTCTTGATTGCAGGGCTGTTTGCTGGGGCGGTTTCCGCGGCTGAACTGGGGGATGACGGTCTGCATAAAACGCCGTGGATGCGGGACACGTTCAAAGACCTTCGTGAAGACCTTGAAGAGGCGACGGGGGAAGGCAAGCGGCTGGTTCTGTTCATTGAACAACAGGGCTGCATCTACTGCAAAAAGATGCATGAAGAGGTTTTCCCCCAACCCGACCTGTCTGCGTATATCGAGGAAAACTTCTTTGTCGTTCAGCTGGACTTACACGGAAGTACGATGGCCATCGATTTTGACGGAGAAGAAGCCGAGCAAAGATCACTGATGCGCAAATGGGGGATTCTGTTCACCCCTACTTTGGTTTTCCTGCCGGAGGACGTATCAGAGGATGCCACAGCAATCGAGGCGGCCGTTGCGGTCATGCCCGGGGCGTTCTCCAAGGGAACGACCCTCGATCTTTTTACCTGGGTCAATGAAGAACGGTACGAGCTTGATAATGGGGAAGATTTTCAACGGTATCATGCGCGCCGCATTCAAGAACGAAACAATGTTTCGCAAGATTGACGCGGTGCAGTATAAATAAAAAAATTCATTAAGATGAATTTAATGTTGCGATGAACCCTGCCCGTCGACTACGGTACACAGAGGCTTTGGGTCGCAAAGCGCCATCGGCGCGGTAGCAAATGGGAGGGATCATGAAGCTGAGACACTTGACTTTGGCTTGTATCATAACAGGCAGTGCCGCCATCGCGGCAGAAACAGGACCAAAAGAGGTACAGTTCGACGATTATGGCGCGGTGGAGGCTTCATTGACCGGCGTCGCTGGCGATGCGGCAAACGGTGCGGTCATCGTGGGCGAGAAATCCAAGGGCAACTGTGTGGCCTGTCATCAGGTCACGGCTTTGGCGGATATTCCGTTCCATGGCGAAGTCGGTCCGCTGCTGGATGGGGCCGGGGACCGGTGGTCCGAGGCGGAGCTTCGAGGACTGGTCGCAAATGCCAAGATGACGTTTGACGGAACGGTCATGCCGGCTTTCTACAAGGATGACGGCTATATCCGCCCGGGCGACGCCTATACGGGCAAAGCCCCGTCAGGGCCTTTGACGTCAATCCTGACTGCACAGGAAATCGAGGACGTCGTCGCGTTCCTCGCAACCCTAAAAGAACAATAATCACGCTTTCAGGCGTGAATTCGTGAGGATCCAAAGGAGATTGAAAATGGAATTTTCTCGTCGCGAGACTCTGGCTCTTGGTCTGGGCGCTGCGGTCCTGACCCTGATGCCGTTCCGCGCAAATGCGGCTGCGGAAGACGCGATAGCCGCGTTTACTGGCGGTGCAGACATGGCCGACGGCGGTGTGACGCTGACGGCGCCGGAAATTGCCGAGAACGGAAATACCGTTCCGATCGAAGTCAGCGCGCCGGGTGCGGCAGCAATTCTGATCGTAGCGGCTGGAAACCCCGAGCCCGGCGTTGCCACGTTCAACTTTGGCCCGCTGGCTGCTGCGCAGGCGGCTTCGACCCGCATTCGTCTTGCAGGAACGCAAGATGTCATTGCTGTGGCCAAAATGGCTGATGGTAGCTTTGCCAAGGCTTCGGCAACCGTAAAAGTGACAATTGGCGGCTGCGGCGGCTGATCGCCACGCGCCCTGAAGAACAGGAGAACAACCAATGGCATCCGGTGTAAAACCCCGCGTCAAGGTTCCAAAAACAGCCGCTGCTGGCGAAGCAATCACGATCAAAACACTGATCAGCCACAATATGGAAAGTGGCCAGCGTAAGGATAAGGAAGGCAACGTCATTCCGCGCTCGATCATCAATCGGTTCACCTGCGAGTTTAACGGAGAGCTGGTGATAGACGTGACGATGGAGCCGGCGATTTCGACAAACCCGTACTTTCAGTTCGATGCAACCGTGCCTGAAGCCGGGGAATTCGTTTTCACGTGGTATGACGATGACGGGTCCGTTTACGACACAAAAAAACCGATCGAGATCGCCTGACGGCTCGACCGTAACGGCAGATCAGCGCCGGTGCTTAAAACCTGCGCTGATCACCCAAGGGAGGAACGCAATGAATAAAAAAGCACTCACGGCGATCGCGGCAGTTCTGGCTTTCCCGATTTCAGTGGCAGCTGGACCTGACGAAGACAAGCTGGTGATCAACGAAGAGCTGGAAATGGTTTCGGTGACCGAGGCCCCGGCCCATGTCGAGAACTTCGATACGATCTACTCGGGGTGGCATTTCAGAACCGATGAAACGCAGGCGTTGCAGATCGACGATTTCGACAACCCGGCTATGATTTTTGTCGACCAGGCGGCTGATCTTTATGAGGCTGTCGATGGCGCGGCTGGCAAAAGTTGCTCTTCGTGCCACGATGATGTGGAAAGCTTCAAAGGGCTGCAGGCGTCCATGCCGAAGGTCGATGCGGATACCGGCAAGCTGGTTGTGATGGAAGATCTGATCAACAAGTGCCGTACGGAACGCATGGAAGCAGATGCGTGGAAATGGTCTGGTGCCGATATGCAGGGCATGGTCGCGCTGATTGCCTTTCAGTCACGAGGGCTGCCCATGAATGTCGCCATTGATGGCGATGCTGCCCCATATTGGGAGCAGGGCAAGGAAATGTACTACACCCGATATGGTCAGCTGGAGCTGAGCTGCGCCAACTGTCACGAAGACAACTGGGGCAACATGATCCGGGCCGACCATCTGAGCCAAGGGATGGTCAACGGTTTCCCGACTTATCGTCTGAAACAGGCCAAGCTGATCTCGCGCCACAACCGTTTCCGCGGCTGTATTCGTGATACACGCGCTGAAACCTTTGCTGAAGGTTCGGACGAATTCCGGGCATTGGAGCTTTATGTGGCATCGCGCGGCAACGGGCTTTCGGTCGAAACGCCGGCCGTGCGTCAGTAACAAAGAACCCGCGCCGGGATTCCCGGGCGCGGGTTTTTCATTTCTACTACATTCACACATTTATATGTGAAACAGGAAAGCCGACAAATGATATCGCGACGTGATTTTCTACAGGTCTCCATGGCGGCCTCAGCGCTGTACGGGGCATCCGGTTTCGGGAACTGGGCAAGGCTGGCGGCCCAGCAAAGCCTGACCCAGGACCAGTTGCTGGAATTTGAGACCTTTGGAAATATCAGCCTGATTCATATCACGGATATCCACGCGCAGCTCAAACCGATCTACTTCCGCGAGCCCGAGGTCAACCTGGGCATCGGAGACGCGCGCGGGCAAATGCCGCATGTGACGGGGGCCGCGTTTCGCAAGGCTTACGGGATCGACGATGGCAGCCCGTCCGCCTATGCGCTGACCTACAATGACTTTGCTTCATTGGCGAAGACCTATGGCCGCGTCGGAGGACTTGACCGGGTTTCGACCGTTATCAACGCCATCCGTGCCGACCGGCCAGATGCGCTGTTGCTGGATGGGGGCGATACCTGGCATGGCTCGTATACCTGCTATCAGACGGCGGGTCAGGACATGGTCAACGTGATGAATGCACTCAAGCCCGATGCGATGACATTCCATTGGGAGTTCACGTTGGGCAGCGAGCGGGTCAACGAGATCGTTGAAGGTTTGCCTTTTGCGGCGCTGGGTCAGAATATCTTTGACGCGGAATGGGATGAACCTGCGGAGCTTTTCAAGCCCTACAAGTTCTTCGAACGCGGCGGGGCCAAGGTTGCCGTCATCGGACAGGCTTTCCCCTATATGCCAATTGCCAACCCCAGTTGGATGTTCCCGGAGTACTCGTTCGGGATCCGGGATGAGAACATGCAGGCCATGGTGGACGAGGTGCGCGACGCAGGTGCCGATGTGGTCGTCGTCCTCAGCCATAACGGCTTTGACGTGGACAAAAAAATGGCGAGCCGTGTTCAAGGGATTGACGTAATCCTGAGCGGTCACACCCATGACGCTTTGCCTGAACCGGTTCTGGTCGAAAAGACGCATATTATCGCGTCCGGCTCGAACGGCAAATTCGTCAGCCGCGTTGATCTGGACGTGCGGGATGGCCAGATGATGGGGCTGAAGCACAAGCTGATCCCGATCTTTTCAGACGTCATCGCACCTGATCCGGCACTCACGGCCCTGATCAACGAACAGCGTGCACCATATGATGCGGCACTAAGCGAAGTGATCGGCAAGACGGACTCGCTGCTTTATCGGCGCGGAAACTTCAATGGCACGTGGGACGATCTGATCTGCGATGCACTGATCAGCGAGCGCGAGGCAGACATTGCCATGTCGCCGGGTGTGCGCTGGGGTCCGTCGATCCTGCCCGGTCAGGAGATCACGCGTGAGGATATCTGGAACGTCACTTCGATGTCCTATCCGAATGCGTATCGTACGGAAATGACGGGTGAATTCATTCACGTGATCCTCGAGGATGTTGGCGACAACCTGTTCAACCCCGATCCCTATTACCAGCAGGGTGGCGACATGGTGCGTGTCGGCGGCCTTGGGTACCGTATCGATGTTACCAAACCGCAAGGGCAGCGGATCAGCGACATGACCCTGCTCAAGACGGGTGAGGCGATTGATCCGGAGAAATCCTATGTTGTGGCCGGTTGGGCCAGCGTCAACGAGGGCACCGAAGGCCCGCCCATCTGGGATGTCGTCGAAAACCACATTCGTAATCAGGGCACCGTCACCGTCGAGCCGAATACATCGGTCGAGGTGATCGGAGCCTGACAGCGCGAACCGAATGTCAAACATTGAATACAAGATTTGCTGATCGAATGACGGAGGCAAACAAAATGAGCGAGAATCCAAGGGCAAAAGCCCCATCGCGTCGCCAGTTTCTAAGCGGTGCTGCCGCGGTTGGCGTAGGTGCGGTCGGTGCCTCAGCGGCGCGCGCCGCAGGCCCTGACCCGCTGATCACTCAGGTTCAGGAATGGGCACAGGCAACGGGCGAAGGTGTAGATGCAACCCCCTACGGCCTGCCAATCCAATTCGAGAGTGATGTCGTACGGCGCAACGTCGAGTGGTTGACCGCAGACACAATCAGTTCGATCAATTTCACGCCGATCCACGCGCTGGACGGCACGATCACCCCGCAGGGATGCGCATTCGAGCGGCACCATTCGGGTGCGATCGAACTGAGCAAGGCGGACTACCGTCTGATGATCAACGGTCTGGTCGAAACTCCGCTGATTTTCACATATGAAGACCTGGAACGTTTCCCGCGTGAAAACCGTATCTATTTCTGCGAATGCGCTGCCAATACGGGTATGGAATGGGCCGGTGCGCAGCTCAACGGCGCGCAGTTCACGCACGGAATGATCCACAACATGGAATATTCCGGTGTTCCGCTGCGCACTCTGCTGGAAGAGGCCGGGGTAAAGCCCGAAGGCAAATGGGTTTACGTAGAAGGCGCCGATGCTTCCTCGAATGGTCGCTCGATCCCACTGGAAAAGGCAATGGATGACGTACTTGTTGCGTTCAAGGCCAATGGTGAGGCTTTGCGCAAGGAGCACGGATATCCCGTTCGTCTTGTCGTTCCCGGCTGGGAAGGCAACATGTGGGTCAAGTGGTTGCGCCGGGTCGAGGTCACCGAGATGGCTATCGAAAGCCGCGAAGAGACATCCAAGTATACGGATACTCTCGAAGACGGAACATCACGCAAGTGGACATGGGTCATGGACGCCAAATCGGTCGTCACATCGCCCAGCCCGCAAGCGCCGATCACGCATGGGCCGGGGCCGTTGGTGATCACCGGGTTGGCCTGGTCCGGGCGGGGCTCAATTACCGGCGTCGACGTGTCGGTGGATGGTGGCAAGAACTGGGTTCCGGCACGTCTGGCGGCCTCCGGGACAGACAAGGCGCTGACCCGGTTTTATCTGGACTATAACTGGGACGGTTCAGAGATGTTGTTACAGGCCCGCGCGAAGGATTCGACCGGTTACGTCCAACCCAGCAAAGCTCAGCTGCGGGACGTGCGGGGCGAGAACTCAATCTACCACAACAATTGTATCCAGACCTGGTGGATCAAGGAAAACGGAGAGGCGGAAAATGTCGAAGTATCGTAAGCTATTGGCCGCCTCGGCCCTTGGGTTATGCGTGGCGGTTCCAGCCCATGCAGACAAGCTTGGACTTGGGCGCCCTGCGTTGCCCGAAGAAATCGCGGCGTGGGACCACGACATTGCACCTGACGGAACCGGATTGCCCGAAGGTTCCGGCGACGTGTTCACCGGCGAAGAGGTCTTTGCCGAACGGTGCGCGATCTGTCATGGCGATTTTGCTGAAGGTGTGGACAACTGGCCGAAACTGGCGGGCGGCGAGGGCACGCTTGCAGATAAAGACCCGCTGAAAACAGTGGGCTCTTACTGGCCGCACCTTTCGACGGTATGGGACTATGTGAACCGTTCGATGCCGTTTGGAGACGCACAAACGCTGGAGCCTGACGACGTTTACGCGATTGTCGCCTATATACTGTATTCCAATGACATCGTTGATGATGAGTTCACGCTGTCGCACGAAAATTTCCTTGAAGTGGAAATGCCGAATGCCGGGGGTTTCATCGTGGATGACCGCGAAACGGCCGAGGCGCATTTCTGGACGGATGAGCCATGCATGACGGATTGCAAAGAAGGCGTGGAAATCACCAAGCGCGCCGCCGTTCTGGATGTAACGCCTGACGAAGCCGGGGCTGACAGTCCGGACCAGGCGGCTGTTTCCGAAGAAGCATCCGTCGAAGTCGATGAACCTGCTGAGGACATAGCGGCACTTGATCCCGTGATGATCGAAAGTGGCGAAAAAGTTTTCAAGAAGTGCAAGTCCTGCCATCAGGTCGGGGACGGCGCCAAGCATCGCACCGGTCCGGCACTGAACGGTGTTGCCGGTGCCAATGCGGCTGGTGCCGAAGGCTTTAAGTACTCTCAGGCGATGAAAGCTGCTGCCGAGGATGGGTTGGTTTGGACAGATGAAGAAATGGCTGCATTTCTGGCCAAGCCCAAAGCCTATATGAAGGGGACACGTATGTCCTTTGCCGGCCTCAAGAAACAGGATGATATCGACGCTGTCATTGTTTACCTGAAGTCGTTCGGCAGCTGATCATGCGGCGGCGGTGGGCAACAGGTGTCATGTTTGCTGCGAGTATCTTGGCAACCGCTGCCGCCGCGACTGAGGACCTTGGCGATGCAGCAGCTGGCAAACTTGTGTTTGCCCAATGCGAAGGATGTCATCAGGTCGGCGCGGGCGCTGAAAACAGGATCGGTCCGCATCTGAATGGTATTTTTGGCCGCCGGGCTGCCGGGCTTGCGGAGTTCACCTATTCCAAAAGCCTGATCCGTGCGGGTACTTCGGGGCTGGAATGGCATGCCGACACATTGTCGGCTTACATTGAAAACCCCCGTGCCTTCGCATCCGGCACCAGAATGAGCTTTCGTGGGCTCGAGAACCCGGAAGATCGGGCCAATGTAATTGCCTATTTGCGTGTGTTTTCCGACAACCCGCAAGACATCCCCGAAGCCGACCCAACGGCAAAGGGAACGGACCATTCCGTCAACCCCGAAATCCTCGCGATTCAGGGCGATCCCGAATATGGCGAATACCTGAGCAGCGAATGCACGACGTGCCACCAGATAGAGGGTGGCGATGATGGGATTCCTTCGATCGTTTACTGGCCCGACCAGGATTTTGTTGTCGCCATGCACGCCTACAAGGACAAACAGCGGCCGCATCCCGTCATGCAGATGATCGCGGGCCGCCTGAGCAGTGATGAGATCGCGGCATTGGCCGCTTACTTCAACAACCCACAGTGACAATGCCTAAGGGGGAGGAAACGCGATGACACTCAACAGACGGACATTTCTGGGAACCGCAGGGGTACTTGCTGCCGGGCTGTCGGCCCCGATGGTGCTGGCGCAGGGCAAGCCCCGTGTCGTGGTGGTCGGGGGCGGGGCAGGCGGCGCAACCGCGGCGCGCTATATCGCCAAAGACAGCAAGGGTGAGATTGATGTCATTCTGATCGAGCCGTCCAAAACATATTACACCTGTTTTTTCTCGAACCTGTATCTGGGCGGGTTTCAAGAGCTTTCGGACATTGCGCACAGCTATGGCACGCTTGCCGCAAAATACGGTATCAACGTGGTTCACGATTGGGCCGTGGGTGTCGATCGTGACGCCAAAACTGTCTCATTGGCGGGTGGCGGATCTATTCCTTATGACAAATTGATCCTGAGCCCGGGTATCGACTTTGTCGATGGCGCGGTCGAGGGGTGGGATGTAACTGCACAGAACAAGATGCCGCATGCGTATAAGGCGGGCTCTCAAACCGAGCTGTTGAAGGCGCAGGTTATGGCGATGCCCGAGGGTGGAACCTTTGCGATGGTCGCACCGCCGAACCCGTACCGTTGCCCGCCCGGACCTTATGAGCGGGTTTCGATGGTTGCGCATGTGCTGAAGGCGAACAATCCGACAGCGAAAATCATCATTGCTGATCCGAAGGCCAAATTTTCCAAGATGTCTTTGTTCCAGGAAGGTTGGGCCGACCATTACGAAGGCATGATCGACTGGATCGGAGAGGATTTTGGCGGCGGCAATGTCTCGGTCAATCCGGATGCCATGACGGTGACCATCGACGGTGAAGAAACCAAGGTCGACGTCTGCAACGTGATCCCGGCCATGAAAGCCGGGCGTATTGCGGAAATGGCCGGTGTAACCGATGGCAACTGGGCACCGGTGAACGCGGTGAACATGTCATCGAAAGCTGACCCTGACATCTATGTTCTTGGTGATGCCAGTCAGCAAGGCGACATGCCGAAATCCGGTTTTTCGGCCAACAGCCAGGCGAAAGTCTGTGCCAATGCGGTTCGTGGCGCATTGACCGGATCAAAGATCTTCCCGGCCAAGTTCTCGAACACGTGCTGGTCTCTCATTGATACGGATGACGGGGTCAAGGTCGGTGCCACTTATGAAGCGACGCCTGAAAAAATTGCCAAGGTGGACGGCTTTATCAGCCAGACCGGCGAGAATTCCGACCTGAGAAAAGCAACCTACCAAGAGTCGCTGGGTTGGTATGCCGGCATCACATCGGACATGTTCGGCTAAGAAACGCCAAGGCTTTGACCGGTGTCAAAGCCTTGGCGGTGAAATCTGAAGAAATGTGGTTCAGGAGGAGGAACATCATCATGAAACACTTTATCGCATTAGCCGCACTTTCAGTTGTATTGGCAAACCCGGTTATTGCTGAGGAGGTCATTGCCGTTCCCTTTGATGGGAGCTTTGATGATGCAACCTTTGCCGTTGAATCAGCAATTGTTGGGCAGGGGCTGGTTATCGATTATGTGAGCCATGTTGGTGAGATGCTGAATCGGACGGGGGCGGATGTCGGCAGCGACAAGCAAATCTTCACAGCCGCTGAGATATTTATCTTCTGTTCCGCAAAGCTCTCGCGCGAGATGATGGAGGCCGACCCGATGAATATCGGCTATTGCCCCTACGGGATCTTCGTGGCCGAGGACGAAGGCGGTGTCAAAGTGGGCTACCGAAGCTATCCTGACGGACCGATGGAGAAAGTCGAAGCCCTGTTGGCCGGTATCGTAGAAGAAGCCGTTGGAAACTGAAATGAACTACCAACAGTATTTTCGTGACCAGCTGAAGCAATTGCAGAACGAAGGAAACTACCGGGTCTTCGCTGAGCTTGAGCGCCATTGCGGCGCCTTTCCAACTGCACACAACCATGCAGAAAACGGACCTGAGAAAGTTACGGTCTGGTGCTCGAACGATTATCTGGGAATGGGTCAGCATCCAAAGGTTCTGGCAGCCATGCACCGGGCGATTGATGGCTGTGGCGCTGGTGCTGGCGGGACCCGGAATATTTCGGGGACCACGCATGAACATGTTCTGCTTGAGCAGGAGCTTGCAGATCTGCATGGCAAGGAAGCAGCGCTGCTTTTTACGTCCGGGTATGTTTCAAATTGGGCTGCATTGGGAACTCTGGCCTCGCGAATTCCCGGTATCACGGTTCTGTCCGACGAATTGAACCACGCGTCGATGATCGAGGGTATCCGCCACAGTCGTTGCGCAAAGCGGGTCTGGAAGCATAACGACTTGAAGGACCTTGAACGACATCTCATGGAACTGCCGTTCAACGCGCCAAAACTGATCGCGTTTGAAAGTGTGTATTCGATGGATGGCGATATCGCACCGATTGCCGAAATCTGCGATCTGGCGGATCGGTACGGCGCGATGACCTATCTGGACGAGGTTCATGCAGTAGGGCTTTACGGCCCGCGCGGTGGCGGCATTGCCGAACGCGAAGGGTTGATGGATCGCCTGACGGTCATCGAAGGCACGTTGGGCAAAGCGTTCGGCGTGGTTGGTGGATACATCGCGGCGTCAAAGGAACTTGTCGACTTTGTCCGTTCCTTTGCCAGCGGGTTTATCTTTACCACCGCATTGCCCCCGGCCGTCGCCGCCGGTGCCGCAGCATCCGTTCGGCACCTCAAGCAAAGCAATGCGGAACGGTGTTTGCATCAGCAACGCGTAAGCGAGGTTCGCGGCAGGCTGGACGCTTTGGGCATACCGCACACACCCAACCCAAGCCACATAATCCCGGTCATGGTCGGCGACCCGGTTAAGTGCCGCTTTATCTCGGATGTCTTGATGCGCGACTATGGGATTTATATCCAGCCGATAAACTATCCCACTGTCCCGAAAGGCACCGAACGTCTTCGGATCACACCGTCACCTGTACATTCGTCAGAAGATGTAACCCTGTTGGTCGAGGCATTGGGTGCGTTGTGGACACAGTGCCAGCTTGCGCGCAAACCGATGGCCGCACAGTGAGAACTTGACGGAAGGCAAAGACGGACACGTAAAGAGGTGAGAGTTTTTGTCTATGGAACGCCTCATCGATCTGCTGGGAGATTCGGGCACATTGGCTGTCGCCGGTTTGCTTGTTGGCATCCTGTTCGGAGTTACCGCTCAGAAATCTCATTTCTGCTTGCGGGCATCCACTGTTGAAGTCGCCGAGGGCGAACTTGGGCCCCGTCTGGCCGTCTGGCTGATCGCATTCACGTCGGCGTTGATGCTGGTACAGGGGTTCGTCTCGATTGAATGGCTGGATTTGTCCGGGGCGCGTTCAATTGCGTCAACAGGCAGCCTGAGTGGGGCGGTGATCGGCGGTCTGATGTTTGGCGCCGGAATGATTTTGGCGCGCGGATGCGCGTCGCGCCTGTTGGTGCTGGCCTCATGCGGCAATCTGCGGGCAATGGTGACGGGGTTGGTTCTGACGTTGGTCGCGCAAGCGGCTTACACGGGTGTGCTCAGCCCCGCGCGCGAGGCGCTGTCCGGTATTTGGACGATCACAGGTGGCAATGCGCGCGACCTTTCGGCACTACTTGGGTTTTCACCCATAGCGTACACAGTCTTTGCCGCAGGGACCTTTGTTCTGGCCGTCGTGTTTGCAGTGCGCCAGCAGGTGACAGTGACAAAGATTGTCACGGCCGCCGGAGTTGGTGTCGCCGTGGCGCTTGGCTGGTTGATGACATTTGCGATTGCACAAGCCTCCTTCGAAGTCGTGCCGGTGTCTTCGGTCACGTTCACCGGCCCGGCAACGGATACATTGATGGCGCTGGTGGCCGAGCGGAACATTGCGCTGTCCTTTGGCATTGGTCTGGTTCCGGGCGTTGTAATTGGCGCCGCTGTTTCTGCAGTTCTTTCCGGCGAATGGAAAATCGAACAGTTCGGCCCGGATACTCCGATGGAGCGTTACCTTGTCGGGGCCGTCTTGATGGGGTTTGGTGCAATGTTGGCAGGTGGCTGCGCCGTCGGTGCCGGATTGTCCGGGGGATCGGCCTTGTCATTGACTGCGTGGCTTGCCGTCTTCTCGATGTGGGTTGGGGCCGTCGCCACCCATCGGATGATGATGCGAATGCCCGTTCTTCGACGGTCCTGACTTATTCGAATTCCATCTGTTCGTAGACACGACCGGCGTTTTTTGTAGCCAGTTCTTCGAACGTGTCCAAATGGGCGTAAGGGGATTGGTCGACGTAATAGGCCTCGGCCAGATCGCCGCCAGCATCCATATGTTCCTGTATTTTTGCGCGCAGGTAGATCAGGTAGTCGCGTGTATACCGGCGCACCTGATCCATGTTCGTAGGATGACCGTGCCCGGGGATCACATATCTGGCTTCCAGTGCTTCGAACTCATTGTCCCAGGTCTCAAGCCAATCTGCGGTGTAGGTGTCCTGAAAGATCGGCAGCATACGTTCGTGAAATGCCATGTCACCGGCGATGACAAGGCTTTGATTGGGCAACCAGATCGAAATGTCGCCGGGACTGTGCGCAGGTCCAAGATGTTTGGCTTCGATACGAAAATCACCGAGTTCGACGACGTATTCATCGTCAAACGTTTCGGTCGGACCGGTTAAAACCGTTCCTTCTGCCTTGTCCTTGTTATATGCCTGCATCCCTGCAAGGATTTGCGGTCCATATTCTTCGAATTCAGCCGCCGCATCTGAATGAGCGACGATGGGCACCCCAAGTTCCGACCAGTAGGCGTTCCCCAGCATAGCGTGCCCCTGACCGTTTTCGTTGAAGACAAGCTTCACGGGCTGATCCGTGAGCGCTTGAATCTCCTTATGAAGCGCTTCGGCAAGCACATAGGCCGCGCCACCGTTGATGACGACAACACCCTCTCCGGTCACGATGAAGCTGAGGTTATTGTTGTGGCCCGAATTCTCATAAGTCGGGGGTGCGGTTGCACCGATGGCGGAAAAGACGCCGGGAATAAATTCGACAGGTTTCGAGTAAAGAACGCTCTGCGGGTACTGGTCTGCAATATCCTCACTGGCCCAGGTTTGCGTGGCCAGGGTACAGACAATCAACAATGCGCGCATCATGCAGGCTCTCCAATAAATCGATAGGTCGAACCGGCCTTTTCGACACGGCCAATTCCGCCATTTGGCAAATGGAATCCAATAATCTTCATTTGGGCATGAGAAATCTGATCCAGCAGCGATTTCCGGGCACTTGCCGCGGCGCCGGGGTCCTGATCCGTACCGCTCAGCCAGTCTGGACGCTCGAACGCGACGTGTGGATTGCCGAGCGCATCGCCCACGACCATCACCGCGTCACCGCCTTTGCGAATTTCGAAGGCCATGTGTCCGGGCGTGTGCCCGAAACTAGCGCGTGCTGCGATACCGGGAAGGATTTCCTGCCCATCATCAAAGAATGCAACCATGTCTTCGATGGCTTCCATGCGCCGCTTTGCGCCCACCGCGAATGCCGTGCGGTCGGCTCCTATCGTGTCAACGGTTGCAGGGTTCCACCAATAATCCCATTCCTTGCGGCCAAAATGATATCTGGCGTTGGGAAAGAGAGGATCTCCGAAGTCGTCGAGGACACCCCAGATGTGATCCGGATGAGCATGGGTGAAAACTACTTGCGTGACCTCATCCGGAGACAACCCGGCGGCGTCCAGAGTTTCCGGAAGTTTGCCAGCGGTTTGCATGAAGTCTGGCCCGGCCCCGACGTCGAACAGTATGGTATTCTGGTCATCGCGATAGAGCACAATGTTGCACTCGGGCTCGTAGCTGGTCAGATCTGCCTGATAGCGGTTCAGAAGTTCTGTCAGCTCTGCCTCGGGCATTGCCCCAAAGACCATTTCGGGCGGCAATGACAGATACCCATCTGACAAAGTTGATATCCT
Organism: Ruegeria sp. N7; assembly: GCF_056531345.1. NCBI lineage: Bacteria > Pseudomonadati > Pseudomonadota > Alphaproteobacteria > Rhodobacterales > Roseobacteraceae > Ruegeria > Ruegeria sp. N7. Next base: position 81,894 of record NZ_JBQFLR010000015.1, read on the forward strand.
TGCCGATTGGCCAATTGTCATTTCCGCAATCGCAAAGTTGGGTCGCAGGCAGAGCGCCGCCAGACATGCGCCTTGGGACAGGAAGGTCCGCCGGGAGAAATTTGGGTCTCTGCTCATACAAAATCAATAAGATGAATGTTTGTATTTGTAAATGATGAATGGCACGGGCGGCACATTCTCTCTGGGGCTTTTCACCACTTGCGTTGGAACGTTCGCAGCAAGGTGTCGCATATCTGGCCCTTCCCAAAGTACCTTTGACACGTCTTGGCGAAACAGATTTAGAAACGACTACCTGGAGCGGCGGTGAAAACCTGAGCATCGCGGCGCAGGACGTCTTGTTGCGGGTGCAGGGCACCCGCCACGACTTGCCGGAGATTTCAACGCCAAATGACCCACCAATTTACTTTAGTTGTGACGTCACCCAGCCAGTGCATGCGGCAGGTGTTCAACCAGTGCCCGTTGCACGACCGCAAATCTTGGCGTGTGTGCGATTTCCTCTAGCGTTGCGACCCAAAGTGGAACCTCGATTCGGGGATCAATGTCGTTCAACCTATGAAGCCGGGGATCAGCGTCGCCTATAAACGCAGGTAAAAAAGCTCTCCCCACACCGGATGCAACCATCTGCTGAAGCACCAGAAAACTGTCTGCTCCGTTTGTCATGTCATCAGCGCGAACATGTTCAGCCAACCATTTGGCCGGGAGTGAACGGCTGAGGGCCCCATCAAGCCGCATCCATTTTTGGTCATGGGTACCGTCACTATAAACCCCAAAGTGCAAAGTTCCTGCGCGCTCTCCAGTCAAGCCTTCACCTAGTTGAACCGAAGGGCGGACAACTATATCCGCGGTTAACCTGGTCAGATCATGGTGGCTGTTTCCGCTGAGGATCGTCAGTTCGAGGCTGGGGTAGAGAGCGGAAATTGAGTTTAGTATCTGTGGCAGTACAAACTGGCAAAGGCTGTCCGTGGACGCGATACGCACATGACCCGCAGGCGAACGATTTGCGCCCACAACGGCGCGTTCGACCGAAAGTACGGCGTCTTCAACGCTTTCCATGGCGGACAGAATTGTTCTGGCTTCAGGAAGAACCGAATACCCCGACGGGTCTTTCCGAAAAACAGCGCAGCCATATCGGTGTTCAAAGGCGGCAACCCTGCGCAGGACGGTTGCATGTGCAACGCCCAGGGCTGTCGCCGCCGCATTCAACGAGCCGTGTTTGCTGACGGCGAGGGCATACCGAATATTGTCCCAATTGTCGTTGTTCATAAATGAACAGGTGAGGCCGAATAACAAACAATTACAAGAAAAATCGTTCAAGCTATCATATGGCACATTAAACAGGGAGCCACACCATGATGAAGAAATCTTCGATCTTTGCGGCAGGTCTTTTGTCCTTGGCCGTAGTTGGAACTGCAATTGCTCAGGATAGCGAAAACCCGGCTGTAAAAGCGCGGACTTCGATTATGCAGCTTTACGCTTTCAACCTTGGCACGCTGGGCGCCATGGCCAAGGGAGAGGCAGAATATGATGCCGAAGCGGCTACGCGTGCCGCAAATAATATCGTCGTCGTGTCGCAGATCGACCAATCCGCGATGTGGCCAGCCGGTTCGGATAATGTGTCAGACCCGTCCACCCGCGCCTTGCCCGCTATTTGGGAGAACTTTGCAGATGTCGGCGCTAAAGGGCAGGCACTGGCCGATGCCGCTGTTGCGATGCAGGCTGCGGCAGGTCAGGATGTTGAAGCCCTGAAAGGGGCGATGGGCCAACTTGGCGGAGCCTGCTCGGCCTGTCACAAAGCTTACAGAGCACCAGAAAATTAAAGGAGTATCGATCAGTGCGGCGCATTCTACTTTTCGCCGTTCTAGTCATGCTTATGGTTGGGTTGGCCGGTTTGCTGCTAACCCGGCCGCAAAGAGTTGATCCGGCACAGGTGGCCGGTCTGACCCCCGACGTGACCAGAGGGGCGTCTGTCTTCTATTCTGCTGGATGCGCCTCATGCCACTCGGCCCCGGATCCCCGCGAGGAAGGAAAGCTTGTTCTTGCTGGCGGGCGCCGGTTTGAAACGGATTTCGGTACGTTTGTAGCTCCAAACATTTCCAGTGATCCAGACGCCGGAATTGGATCATGGTCTGCGCTAGATCTGGCCAATGCCCTGAAACATGGAACAGGCCCCAAGGGACAGCATTATTACCCGGCCTTCCCCTATACGTCTTATGCCAAGATGACGGTCGAGGACGTCGCGGCGCTTCATGCGTTTTTGAACACCCTGCCTGCGTCTGATGCGGCAAGTATCCCGCATGACGTCGGGCTCCCTTTCAACATCCGGCGCGGGCTGGGGTTGTGGAAGCTTCTGTTTTCAGGCTCGGGCTGGGTGGTCGAAGGTGATCTGACCGATCAGCAAATCAGGGGCCGGTATTTGGTGGAAGCTTTGGGGCACTGCTCAGAATGCCATACACCACGAAACGGACTGGGAGGGTTGAAGCGGGATCTTTGGCTGACCGGAGCGCCAAATCCGAATGGCAAAGGGCGCATCCCCGGTCTGACCACTGCCCAGCTTGACTGGTCTGAGGCTGACATCGCTGAATATCTGAAATCCGGTTTCACACCGGATTATGACAGCGCCGGAGGCGAAATGGTCGAAGTCATCGAGAACACCTCGAAACTAAGCGATGAAGACCGATTGGCCATTGCTGCTTACCTGAAATCCGTTCCCGTTCAGTGAATTGACTAATGGTTGCAGAAACTCTGGATTTTGTCAGCGCAGGTCTTATGGCACTGGGTCAAACCAGCGCGTCTACATTGCTCAGATCTCTGGCAATACGGATCAGCGGGCATTGCTCTCCTATGGCCAGCCGACCCGCGTCGGTTAATCCCATCACTTCGGCGGGTATGCGAGTTGCGGCGGCCAATGCGTCTTCCAGCGGCACTTCTGCTTGCGTGGTCAGGACACGCAGCGCTGTGGTCAAGTCCAGATCAGCCCCCGCCAAAGTACCATCAGACAGTGTCAAACGCCCGTCTTTGCGGGAAATGCGGCGGCCTTCCAGTTCGAACATGCGCTGGTCCGTGCCAGCCGGTGCCATCGCATCGCTGACCAGAAATATCCGGCTCGGGCCCCGCTTGGCGACCCAGGCTGTGCGCATGGCTTCGGGGTGAACGTGAATGCCGTCAGCGATCAGTCCGGCGTTTAATCGACCCGAGGCCAGAACCGCCCCGACAAGCCCCGGAGATCGATTGCCCAGTTGACTCATGGCATTGAACAGATGCGTGACGCAGGACGCACCGGCCTCGGCATAAGACAGGCAGGTATCAAAATCCGCATCACTGTGGCCCAGCGATACAACGGCACCGGCCGAGACCAGCGCTTTTACCTGCGCAATTGATACGTTTTCAGGCGCAACCGTCAGCATCAATGCGGGTAGCGCTTGTGCAGCCGCGACAAGCGTTGTCAGGTCCTCGTCATCCATTGGGCGAATCAGGTCTGCATCATGGGCACCTTTCCGAGCTACCGAAAGATGTGGTCCCTCCAGATGCAGGCCAGCGATCCCCGGAACACCCGCAGAAATCGCGGCCTTGACCGCTTCGATGGCGGCGCGGGTCTTGGCTGCGGTATCCGTGATCAGGGTGGGAAGGATCGAGGTTGCCCCAAGCGTCCGGTGCGCCTCGGCAATACGCGCAAGCGTTTCGACAGACGGGGCGGCGTTGAACATCACTCCGCCGCCGCCATTCACTTGCAGGTCAACATAGCCGGGGGCCAGTATGTCGCCTTGCAGATCGACAAGCTTGCCAGCGTCTGTCTTCACGTCAACGCCTATGTCAGTGATGCGGCCAGCCTCCAGCCGCAGCGCGGCACCGTCGTGCAGTTTGGTGCCGTCATAAACAAGCCCGCCGTGGTAGATGGTCGCCTGGACGCTCATACCGTTTCCGTCACTTTTCGCAGGTGACGTGGCGCATCCGGGTTGATCCCGCGCTGTACTGCGACCTGCTCGACCATTGAATAAAAGGACACGATAGCTGCCACCGGGTCCGTTAGCCAATGATCCGTGCGGACATGAGGCAGCACCTCGGCCTTTGTGACCATTGGGCTGGTGGCAAATACCTGTGCCCCTTTGGCCGCGAGCGTGTCGGCAACCTCGGCCAACAGCGGCTCTGCGGGATCATTGGCGGCAAAGGCAATAACCGGAAATCCGCCTTCCACGATCGAGACAGGGCCATGCAGCACCTCGGCCGAGGAATAACTTTCGGCATGGATCTGGCAGGTTTCCTTGAATTTCAGCGCGGCCTCGTTCGAGATCGCCACGCTTGGTCCGCGACCAAGCGTATACAGCGAGCTTTGGGTGACAGCCGCCGCCGCCCTGCTCCAGTCACACCGAGTCGCGGCATCAAGGTGCCTGGGCAGGCCACGCAGCGCAGCCAGAAGATCTTTGTCGTCTTTCAGTTCCGCCAGCAGCCAAAGCCCGGCAACCAGCGAGGTCACGAAGGTTTTTGTCGCCGCTACACTAAGCTCGGGGCCTGCGTGCAGCGGCAAAGCCGCCTCAGCCGCCAGTGCAAGGGGGGAAGATGGGTCATTTGTGATTGCTACGGTGCTGGCCCCGGCCTTTCGGGCACTTTGCGTAAGTTGCACGATATCCGGGCTTTTTCCTGATTGTGAAACAGAAAGGCAAAGCGCCCCGGCCACATGCAGGTCAGCGCCATACACTGACGCGACCGATGGGCCGACGGATGCCATCGGCAAGCCAAGAAGCAATTCACTTGCGTATTTCAGAAAGGTGCAGGCGTGGTCTGAAGAGCCACGCGCCGCCGAAATCATGAACTTCAGCCCACCGTTCCGGGCGACGTCCGCTGCTGTGCTCAGGGCGTCTCCGCCATTGCTGAGTAATCGCTCAACAGCGACAGGAATTTCTTCGATTTCCTGACGCATCAGGGTCGTTTTCGGGGTCATCGGGGCAGCCTTTCCATCAGAATCGCAGATCATGGAGTAAGTCGCAGCTCAGCCACAAAGTCATAGGCATCGCCGCGATAGTTGGATTTTGTGAATTCGGCGACGCGCCCGCCTTCCAGATGGGAAATCCGCTGGATGCTCAACCCTGCCGCGCCTTCAGCGACACCAAGCAGAGCTGCATCTTCAGCCTCAAGATTTACGGCGGAAATCTTCTGGATGGCGCGAACAGGTCGGCAGCCGTTTTCTTCCAGAAGATCATAGAGTGAGTCGCGCACAGCAAGCGGGTTTGGCAGAATGTCCAATGGCAACGAGGCACGTTCGACTGCCATGGGGCGCCCGCCAGCCTCTCGCAGGCGGCAAATGCGGGCCACCTGTCCGTCAGCGGGCAGCCCGAGCACCGCCGTTTCCTCGGGTGATGGTAGAAAAACGCCCCGTTCCAACCACTTGGAGGTTGATTCCATACCGCGCAGGCGCATGTCCTCACTGAAAGACGTCAGATGCGAAAGTGATTGTTCCAATTTCGGCGCGGCGTTCCGTACGAAAGACCCGGAACCCTGCCGCTGTACGATTGCGCCCTGTTTCACCAGTTCCTGAATGGCCTTGCGCACGGTGACCCTGGACAGGCCGGTGATCTCGGCGATCTCGCGCTCGGGCGGTAATGAGGAATTCGGGGGAAGGACTCCAGCGTCGATGCCTTCTTCCAGCCGCTGGCGCAGCCGGACATAGCGCGGCCCGCCACCGTTCTCGAGCCAGTCGTCAGAAGCCAGAAAAGATGCTGCGTTCATGCCGAATGCTCCACTTGGAAAGCCCGGGCCAACGCGATGGCCCCGTCGATAGGCGCACCTTTGGGCTCTGTTACTGCGCCACGCGCACGATCCGGCAGATACGCCTCATAGTGAGGGCCAATACCCCCGGTCAGGCATAATGGCATGGCCGGGGTCCAGCCCATTGCTTCCAGTGCTTGCAAAAGATGCGCAGCACCTTCGTGCATAAGCGAAACCGCCCGCTCATCTCCTGACCTCGCCGCCGCTGTCACCTGTCGCGCGATCTGGCCGAATTCATGTGGTCGTGCCGCGGCCGCGAAAGCGACAATACCGCTTGTACTGCCAAATGCGTTCAGCAAGCCCTCAGTCAGGTTGGATTTTGGCACCAGCCCGTCCCATGCATCCAGCGTCACCGAAAGCGCTCTGCGCCCAATCCACTGAGCAGAGGCCTCATCCCCCAGCACAGAGCCCCAGCCACCGGCAAAGCGTCGGCCGGCTTGCGATTGCAGGGCCAGAAACGAACCCGTTCCGCAATGGGCGATTGCACCGTCGGTTGCTTGATGCGCGCCCGCCAGCGCAGGGTGGCGATCATCCTCGACCAGTATACTGTCCAACGGCAAATCCGCCGCCACCCGCTGGGCGATCTGATCACCTGTAACTCCCGCAAGCCCAAAATACGCCGGTATCGGCTTCAGGGTCTCGGGCTGAACACTGAGCTTGGTCGCAAGCATCTTCAGGCCGTCTTTCAGCCGTACAATCGCGCCGGCATAATCGCTGGCGACGTTGGCGGGGCCAACCTCGACCACCAGTCGCTGCTGGCCATCGTCATAGGCGATCCGACAGTTCGTTCCGCCGCCGTCTGCTGCGATGATAGGGTTGTTTTTCGGCCTAAGCATGATGATACCTATATAATGCCTATGTTGAACTGTAAATGCCAAAGTAAATCCAATAAGGGCGGAAAGATCGAAAATACGTTGAATTATAAGGCCAATAGCGGCTGAAAAAAAATTGGTGGACAAATGGTATTGTATAGGTATGCTTTCTGGCAACGAGGAGAAACACGTGCTGCCACACATCACCGAACAACTCCACCCAGACGCATACGATTTGGGCAACCGACCGCTGGAAGAGGCGGCGCTGGCCCTGTCCAGGGGTCAGCAGGAAGCGGCCGGTGCCCCACAGGGTGCCCTGCGTGCGATTTGCGACGGTGCCGACGCCATGGCCCGCAGTCTGGCATCAGGTGGTTCATTGTATTACGCGGCGGCGGGGTCTTCGGGGCTGATGGCTGCGGCTGATGCAATGGAACTGGGCGGTACTTTCGGCATCGACGAAAACCAAGTCCATATCCTGATGGCCGGAGGGTTGCCGCAATCCGCGCATATGCCCGGTGGAACCGAGGATGACACCGACGGGCTGGTCGAAGGGCTGGCCGGGCTTATGCGCAGCGACACGGTCATTGCTGTCTCTGCCAGTGGCACCACCCCCTATACACTTGAGGCCGCGCGACTTGCGCGTGCTGCGGGTGCCAGCACGATCGGGATAGCCAACAACCCGGGCAGCCCGCTGTTGGCGCAATGCGATCACGCGATTCTGCTTGCCACCCCGCCTGAACTGATTTCAGGCTCAACCCGAATGGGCGCCGGTACAGCCCAGAAAATCGCGCTGAACATGCTGTCCAGCCTTATGGCAATCAAGTTGGGTCATGTTCACGAGGGCATGATGGTCAACCTGCGAGCAGACAACGCAAAGCTGCGGGCGCGTGCGACCGGCATCGTCGCCCGGATCGCCGGAGTTGATGCAGGCACCGCCCAAAACGCCTTGGCTGAAGCGCAAGGAGACACCAAATCCGCCATTCTCATCGCCGCTCGCGGCGTTTCACTGGCGGCAGCCAATGTGCGCCTGAAAGAAACGGGCGGAGTTCTGAGCGCGGCACTGACACCTGATAAATAACTGCAAACCAAATGGGAGAGTACAATGAAACGTAATAGCCTGAAACTGGCCTTGCTTGGTGGGACGCTGTTAGCCTCTGCCGCCTATGCCGAGGACGTCACGCTGACTATCGAAAGCTGGCGTAACGATGACCTGACACTGTGGCAGGACCAGATCATCCCGGCCTTTGAAGCAAAACATCCTGGCATCAAAGTCCAGTTCACGCCGTCTGCCCCGGCAGAATACAACGCGGTTTTGAACTCGAAACTTGATGCGGGGTCTGCCGGTGACCTGATTACCTGCCGCCCCTTCGATGCTTCGCTGGCGCTTTATGAGGCCGGTCACCTGACCGATCTGTCCTCGGTCGAGGCGATGAACAACTTCTCGGACGTTGCAAAGTCTGCCTGGCAGACGGATGACGGTTCGGCCAGCTTCTGCGTGCCGATGGCATCGGTTATTCACGGCTTCATCTACAACAAGGACGCTTTTGCCGAGTTGGGCCTCGAAGTGCCGACCACAGAAGACGAGTTCTTTGCCGCTTTGGACAAGATCAAAGAAGACGGCACTTACATCCCAATGGCGATGGGTACCAACGACCAATGGGAAGCTGCCACGATGGGTTACAATAACATCGGGCCGAACTACTGGAAGGGTGAAGAAGGTCGTCAGGCGTTGATCGCAGGCGAACAGAAGCTGACGGATGAAGCCTGGACAGCCCCGTACGCAACGCTGGCCCGCTGGGGTGCGTATCTGGGTGACGGGTACGAAGCACAGACCTATCCCGACAGCCAGAACATCTTCACTTTGGGCCGCGCAGCCATCTATCCTGCGGGATCATGGGAGATTTCCGGCTTCAACGCACAAGCCGATTTCGAGATGGGTGCTTTCAAGCCGCCGGTTCAGAATGCAGGTGACACCTGCTATATCTCGGACCATACGGATATCGGCATCGGCATGAACGCGGCCACAAAGAATCCTGAAGCCGCTGAAACATTCCTGACCTGGGTCGCAAGCCCCGAGTTTGCTGAAATCTTCGGCAACGCTCTGCCCGGCTTCTTCCCGCTGTCGAGCACTCCGGTCGAGTTGCAGGACCCGCTGGCCAAGGAAATCGTCGGTTGGCGTGAAGAATGTGAATCGACCATCCGCTCGACTTATCAAATCCTGTCGCGCGGCACACCAAACCTCGAGAACGAGACCTGGGGCGCATCCGTTGCCGCGATCAAAGGTGCCAAGTCGCCTGAAGAGCTGGGTGCAGAACTACAGGCGGGCCTCGCCTCGTGGTACGCACCACATCAGTAAGCTGAACCATACCCGGGCAGCATGAGTTGCCCGGGTACGCCAAGCATTCCATCGAAAGCGTTCCCATGACCCGCCCCCGCATCCGCTGGCATATCGTCGTGTTTCTGGCACCAGCCGTGCTTGTATACACAGCGGTGATGATCTTTCCCCTGTTCAACACGCTCCGTTTGGCCCTTTACTCTGAGGTCGACCAGAGCCGCGTTTTTGTTGGACTGCAGAACTTTCAAACGCTGTTTTTCGATCCGATCTGGTCGGAACAGTTCTGGAATGCGCTGGGCAACAATTTCTGGTTCTTTCTGATTCACATGCTGGTGCAGAACCCCATCGGCATCGCGCTGGCAGCGCTGCTCAGCCATCCGCGCCTGCGATTTGCAGTTCTCTATCGGTCGGCGATCTTCATTCCGACAATCCTGAGCTTTGTGATCGTTGGATTTGCATGGAAACTGATCTTGTCGCCCATCTGGGGCATCGCTCCTTCGATGCTGGATGCGGTTGGGTTGAAATCCCTCTTTGCCCCGTGGTTGGGAAAGGAGGAATACGCTTTGACCACTCTGGCGCTGATTTCGGTCTGGCAGTTTGTCGGTATCCCTATGATGCTGATCTACGCGGCTTTGCTATCGATCCCTGAGGAAATCCTGGAAGCCGGGGAAGTGGATGGCATCACCGGCACAAGTGCCTTCTGGAAGATCAAGCTGCCGCTTATCTTGCCTTCGATCGGGATCATCTCAATCCTGACATTTGTCGGAAATTTTAACGCCTTCGATCTGATCTATGCTGCACAGGGTGCCTTGGCGGGGCCTGACTTCTCGACCGATATTCTTGGCACTTTCATGTACCGCACATTCTTTGGCTTCCAGCTGCAATTGGGTGATCCGCATATGGGTTCGGCCATCGCTGGTGCGATGTTTGCAATCATCCTGCTGGGTGTCTGTGTCTACCTTTTCGGCATCCAGACCCGGATGCGCCGGTACCAGCTGTAAGGAGCAGATGACATGAACAAGGCCCGCTCCAACCCGCTAAACACCTTCGCGATGCATGGTGCACTGATCTTCTATACGCTGATCGCACTGTTTCCGGTTTTCGTGATCCTGATCAACAGCTTCAAGACCCGCAAGGCGATCTTTCGCGAACCGCTGGCGCTGCCCGATGCCGACAGTTTTTCGATGATCGGGTATCAGACAGTGATGAAACAGGGGGATTTCTTCCTTTATTTCCAAAACTCTCTGATTGTGACCGTTGCATCCCTGACTTTGGTCCTGCTGTTTGGCGCAATGGCGGCTTATGCGCTGAGTGAATACAGGTTCAAGGGCAACATGCTTATGGGTCTGTACCTGGCGCTTGGAATCATGATCCCGATCCGCATCGGCACTGTGGCCATCCTGGAAATGATGGTGGCGACCGGGCTGGTGAACACCCTGTGGGCGCTGATCCTTGTCTATACGGCGCAGGGCCTGCCCTTGGCGGTGTTCATCCTCAGTGAGTTCATGAAACAGGTGAGTGACGACCTCAAGAATGCGGGCCGCATTGACGGCCTTAGTGAATACACAATCTTCTTTCGGCTTGTGTTGCCGCTGGTGCGTCCGGCAATGGCAACGGTTGCCGTATTCAACATGATCCCGATCTGGAACGATCTGTGGTTTCCGCTGATCTTGGCCCCCGCGGAAGAGACCAAGACACTGACGCTGGGAAGCCAGGTCTTCATCGGTCAGTTTGTGACAGACTGGAACGCGGTCCTGTCAGCCCTTTCAATGGCGATCCTGCCGGTGCTGATCCTCTATGTGATCTTCTCGCGACAGCTCATTCGCGGCATCACGTCAGGAGCGGTGAAATGACCCGCGTCCTGATCGCAGGCCTTGGGAACATGGGGCTGAGCCATGCGTTGGCACATCTCCATCACCCGGACGCGCAGATTGTCGGGTTGGTGAACCGATCCGGCCGCGTAGATCACCCTGATCTGACGCGCTATCCGGTGTATTCAAGTTTTGAGGCCGCTCTGACCGAAACCAAACCCGATCTGGTTGTGATTGCGACCTACTCGGACAGTCACGCGGATTACGCCTGCGCCGCGATGGAGGCGGGTGCGCATGTGTTTGTCGAAAAACCGCTCGCCACCAACGTTGCCGATGCGCAGCGTGTGGTCGAAACAGCAACGCGGCTAAACCGTAAGCTGGTGGTGGGCTATATCCTGCGCCACCACCCATCCTGGATGCGTCTGATCGCCGAGGCTCGCACTCTGGGTGGCCCCTATGTGTTCCGTCTGAACCTGAATCAACAATCCTCGGGCTCTGAGTGGGAGACGCACAAGGCCCTGATGCAGACCACGTCGCCCATCGTGGATTGCGGTGTGCACTATGTCGATGTGATGTGCCAGATCACCGACGCAAACCCCCTTCGCGTTCATGGCATGGGTCTGCGCCTGTCGGATGAAATCGCGCCTGACATGTACAATTACGGCCAGTTTCAGGTCGTGTTCGACGACGGTTCGGTCGGGTGGTACGAGGCTGGTTGGGGTCCGATGATGTCCGAAACCGCGTTTTTCGTGAAGGACATCGTGTCGCCCAACGGGTCTGTTTCGATTACCGACGGAAACAAGGGCGCGTCAGCGGACATCGATGGTCACACCAAGGTTGGTGGCCTTCTGGTTCACACGCCGCAGGGCGACAGGATTATCGACATGCCTGATGAGCCCGGCCATCAGGAACTGTGCGATGCTGAACAAGCCTATATGCTGCGCGCCATCGCCGAGGATATCGACCTGACCCGCCATATGTCCGACGCCGTACAATCCCTTGCCATCTGCCTGGCCGCTGATCAGAGCATCCGCACTGGCCAACCCGTTTCTCTTGAGGAGACCCGCCAATGACCGCCCTTTCACTGAAAAACATTCACAAATCCTTTGGCAATGTAGAGGTCCTGAAGGACATCAATCTTGAGGTTGAGGACGGCGAGTTTGTGGTTTTTGTCGGTCCCTCCGGATGCGGTAAGTCCACTCTTCTGCGCGTTATTGCAGGGCTTGAAGACGCGACATCGGGTGAGATCAGAATTGCTGGCGAGCAGGTCAATCTGACCCCGCCCTCGAAACGTGGCATCGCCATGGTGTTCCAGAGTTACGCGCTTTATCCGCACCTGAATGTACGCGGCAACCTGACCCTTGCCCTGAAACAGGAACGCCAGCCGAAAGCCGTGATCGACGAGCGGGTCGCGGAGGCGAGCCGGATGCTGGGGTTGGAGCCCTATCTTGACCGCTACCCATCCGAACTGTCGGGGGGGCAGCGCCAGCGTGTTGCCATCGGTCGCGCCATCGTGCGCCAACCCAAGCTGTTCCTGTTCGACGAACCGCTCTCCAATCTTGATGCTGCTTTGCGCATGAACACCCGGATCGAGATCGCAAATCTGCACAGGCAACTCTCGGCCTCGATGATTTATGTCACGCACGATCAGACAGAAGCGATGACACTGGCCGACAAGATTGTGGTGCTGCGCGACGGACGGGTGGAACAGGTCGGCAGCCCGATGGAGCTGTACAACAACCCGGCAAACCGCTTTGTCGCGGGCTTTCTTGGTTCACCGTCCATGAATTTTCTGCCTGCGGACAACCTGACCCCGGGCGATGCGCGCGAACTGGGGTTGCGCCCGGAGGACATCCGCCTGGAAAGCGGCGGACCGATCGCCGGCACCGTTTCGCATGTTGAGCAGTTGGGCGGTGATACCAATGTCATTCTGCAAACCAGTAACGTGCCAATTACAGTTCGTTTGTTTGGCCAGCATGCAATTGCTCCGGGTGACGATGTACAATTCGGGTTTGATCCCAACCGTGCATATTACTTCGGAAATGACGGGCAGAGACTACAGTAACGGCAGTTTTCGACCCGTTCTGCATCAGTTTGTTCCGGTGTGAGCGTGACCCAAAGAGGGCAAACGCCGGAAAACGTGGCTGGTTAACCAAGATTGTGGCGTGTGAACATGAATTGCCCGGATGGTAGGTTCGACCGGAAGTCAGCGGCACGACCGGGCAGCACCCTGTAGAACTGACGCAAGCCGGGCTCGATGTCTTCAGCCAGTTCTTCGCACTGTTGGCACAAGGTCTTGACCAGGCTGTTCGGGTGTCGATTGGTGATCGCCAAAATCAGCTCTGCATGTGCAGCCCTGAGATCCTGGAATGCCGCTGTTTGCAACAGGGCCTGATCGCCCACCAAAACAAAGACGGGTTCCGGGTTGGCTTTGCCTTTCAGATCAACATGCCCGGCCTCTAACATGGCCAGATCCCCATGCGTGATTTCATGGACGCCGTTGGAAACGACGATGTCATAGTCGACTGTTCGACAGCATTGTTCGATCCGTGCTGAGACATTCACGACGTCACCGATAACCGTGTAGTTGAACCGTTTCTGCGAGCCGATGTTGCCGACGCAGGCCTGCCCTGTGGCAAGTCCCGTTGCCAGCGCGATAGGGGGGCGGTTTTGCATGATGTCGGATGCATTGAACTCTGCCAAAGCGCGCCGCATTTTCAGCGCGGCTAATGAAGCCCGGCACGGGTGGTCAGCGACAGGCAAAGGCGCGTTCCAGAACGCCATAACAGCGTCGCCGATAAACTTGTCGATGGTTCCTCGTTCAGCCAGTATCTGATCGCCGATACTGGAAAAAAGCGCATTCAGCAGTGAGACTAGCTCGGTGGCAGATGCGGATTCAGACAGAGGTGTGAAACCCCGGATGTCGGAAAACATCACTGTGATATCCTGCGTCTCGCCTCCCAATTGCAGCTGATGCCCGGTGGCTTCCATCTCATCAAGGATTTCCGGGGCGACGTAATGAGAGAAGACTTTCCGGATTTTGCGCTTTTCCCGTTCGGTGGACAAGAAAAGATACCCTGCCAGAAGCCCGAAATTGGCCATGCCACCGATAAGCGGAAATGTGGCGTCGAACAAAACCGACTGGTTTTGAAAAACCAGCCAACTGATTGTCAGAACGGCGGCAGCGGCGACACCGCCTGCAATGAAAGATGCAACCGCACCGAAACTGGACATGACGGCAATCACGACAAGCCCGAGAAAGGCGAAGGCAAGCATTTCCTGCGCTGCGGTCACGTCCGAGCGACTTAGCATTTCGTTGGTCAACACCTGTTCCAGAACCTGGGCATGAATTGAAACACCGGGAACGCTTTCCCCAAGCGCCGTCTGATGCATATCGAATAAGCCGGCGGCCGACGTTCCGACCAGGATGATCCGCCCCTCAACTTCCGCCCGAACGTCCGCATCATCCGAACCTTTGAGGATATCGTTGGCCGAGATATACAGCTCGGGCGCATCACGCCGGTATCTCAGCCAAATCTCGCCGTTTTCTGTCGTTGGTATCCGGTATCCCCCGACCTCAACCGCCAACATGATGCCTGTTTCGTCCTGCGCACCTTCGGCCATGATATTGGTCTCGCCCAAGGCAACTCTCAGAGCTTCAATCGATAGACCCGGCAACAGCCCATCTGGCCCGCGCCAAAGAACCGGCACGCGGCGCATGATACCGGTTCCGCCGATGGGCGAGACGTTGACCCCACCAATACCTGCCGCAGTCCGGTCCAACGGAGACGCAATTGGCGTCCAATGAGGAACTGAGATTAGACCCGCGGCGGGATTTTCCCCGAACTCAATGATACCTGCTTTCGCAGAGATAGGATTTCCTTCAGCAGACAAACGTGCGGCAGTCCCAAGAACGACCGGCCAATAAGCGATTTCCATCCCAAGCAAGACATCATTGTCGAGCTTCCGAGCGTGGCGTTCCACTGTGAGAACCCCTGCCAAAGACGGATCGTTCAAAAGCCGTGAGGGGGAAAACCGGTCAGGCTCAGCGAACAACATATCAAATGCGATGGCCGCAGCGCCATATTCACCCAGATTTTGAACCATCTGCGCCACCAGTGTTCGGGGCCAGGGCCATTGCCCCCAATTGGCCAGAGAGGCCTCGTCAATATCTACAACCCGTATGGGGAGGTCAGGATTGAACTCTCGCGGAGATGACCTTTGCAGAACGTCGAAATAGATCAGACGGGTCATTCGCACCGGATAGGGATCCATGACCCGGATGAAACAACCCACCAGGATCAGACACAATCCGACAAGGCGGAACGCCCATTTCCCTGTCCTAGTTTTTCGCTTTTCGTCGCTCACGTCGTTCTCCGGACAAGTGAGTCCATTTCCGCTTTTTCGACAACGCTACCGGAACAGCTCACTATTTGATTCTTGCTGCTCTGGATCTTCCTGACCTGGGTCCTCTCGATCAGGTTCTTCGGGTTCCGGTTCAGGCTCTTCCGGTTCTGGTTCTGGTTCTTCCGGCTCCGGTTCTGGTTCTACTTCTGGCTCTGGGTTTGACGGGGGGGTTGGCGGCGCTGCGACGCTGACTGGGCGCGGCTGGGGCGCAGTTCTGCGAATGTCGGCCCTGTCGACTTTGGCCTGTTGCACGGGCGCGCCTTCGCCAGAACACCCCTCAACCCGTACCTGCAAAGGAGGCAGCAGGCTTTCCTGCGACTGAACAAATGGGAAACCAGATTTTAGCGCCTGGTCATACTGCGCCTGATCAGCAGGCCGCCCGACTGATCCGCCTCCACTGGTGGCATACATGCTGCATACGCGGCCTGTGGACCTGCATGACCCTTGTGCACTGCACATTTGAACCGTCCCGTGCAGGACAAGCATTGCGCTTTGGGTTTGTGATACGACCCACATGTCGAAGGTTGTGCCACGAACTGCCATTGTCGCAGTCGGGGTCTTGATCGAATAGGCTCTTTTTCTGCTCTTGCCGGAAATGAATCGAAAGCTGCCACCAAGTGCTTGCACGGCAAAGCTTTTGGCCTTTCGGTTGCCGCGCAGCATGGTCACGTCCAACACCATATGCGCATTGGGGCCAACTGCAATTTTGGTTTCATCCACAAAAACGATCTGAACCAAACCGCTGTGATCTGTAGAAATCGTATCGCCCGACACCACATCCATTCCTGAAATGACAGGCTGCGCGTTTCCGGCGCGAATGATCTGAGCGCCTTGTTTGGCGCTGATAACTGTTCCGATGTTGGCAAGGGCCTGCGCCGGCATGAGCGCGACAACAAATACAACCAACACAATCTTTAACCAAGCCAAACCAGAGCCCCTTCCCCCAACGGGTCTAAGTAAGCGCGAAGCGCGCCAAGCTCGATTTTTGCCCCCAGAGATGTGTTATTCTTATTCAAATACTCTAAAATGCTAGCAATATTTATGCATTATGGTGTGTATTTGTAGCAAGTTGTTTTTTGGCCCACGTTTTCTAGCTTGGGCACACACGGGTATGCGGGCGATTGTCTCCGACATGGTCAGAACGTGTGAACAACAGGCTTACACCTATGGATCTGAGAGCCGTAAGTCGAGCAAACTGGTAGGCGCTTAGCAAGTTAACTGAACAGGCCGAAGCACAGCCTTCGGTAAATTCGAGCATAGGACACGTGGCTCATCGCTATCCTTGCGATGAGCCTTGACGCTCTTGCAGCGTGTTGTTGAAGGATCAGAGGAATTGTTCGGGCAACAATGCGTCCGGCATGTTCTGGTAACACACGGGTCTCAAGAACCGCCGGATCGACAATGTGCCGACAGAAGTAGCACCGAAATTGGTCGAAGCGGGGTAGGGGCCGCCATGCACCATGCTGTCGCAGACGTCGACGCCCGTGGGAAAGCCATTGGCCAGTACACGCCCGGCCTTGCGCTCGAGGATCGGCATCAGGGAACGCGCGGTGTCCATGTCCGCATCATCCATATGCAGGGTACAGGTCAGCTGACCTTGCAGACTGTGTGCGACGGCCCGCATTTCGTCAGGCGTTTCAGCGGTCACTATTACGCCCAGCGGGCCAAAAACCTCTTCACCAAGGGTTTCGTTTGCCAGCAAGTTCACAGCATTGGTGCGATACAGGTAAGGGGACGCGGTGCGTTGATCACACATCGAGCTCAGAACCTCCTGCACATCTGCTATATTGGCGATCCTTGCCTGACCGGCTCGATAAGCGTCGGCGATGCCGTCGGTCAGCATGGTTTGCGCGGGTGTCTCTGACAGGGCGGTTCGCGCGGTCTCAGCGAAGCGGTCCGCTGCTGCACCCGCCAGCATTACGGCGACCCCGGGGTTGGTACAGAACTGGCCTGCGCCCATGGTCAGCGACCCAGCCCAGTTCTGAGCAATGTTGTCGCCCCGGTTCGTCAGCGCAGCATCGAGAATGAACATCGGGTTGACCGAGCCAAGTTCACCGAAAAACGGGATTGGTTCAGGACGCGCGGCACACAGATCGAACAGTGCCCGACCACCAGCCAATGAGCCAGTGAATCCGACAGCCCTGATCAGCGGGTGTTGTACCAAAGCGGAACCTACGGTCCGGTCACCCCCCTGAATCAGACTGAAAACACCGGGATGAATTTTGCAGCGTTCGATGGCAGCATGTATGGCCTCGGCAATGATCTCACCGGTACCCGGGTGAGCGCTGTGCCCTTTTACGACAACGGGGCACCCAGCAGCCAAAGCGGCTGCGGTGTCGCCGCCTGCGGTTGAAAAGGCCAAAGGGAAATTCGAAGCACCGAATACAGCGACAGGGCCAATAGGGCGCTGAATCATTTTCAGATCCGGGCGCGGCAGCGGCGAGCGGTCTGGCAACGGGCCGTCGTGGCGCCGATCCAGATACTCACCGCTCAGAATATGTGTGGCAAACAAGCGAAGTTGACCCGATGTGCGACCCCGCTCTCCTTGCAGACGGGCCTCGGGCAGGCCGGTTTCCTGCGTGCCTATTGCAGTAATCGCCTCGGCGCGGGCTTCGATCTCATCTGCTATGGTATTCAGAAATGCCGCGCGGTCTTCCCGGGTCGAAAAACCATAGCTCCAGAATGCTTCTTCGGCAGCTTCCGCAGCTGCATCAACATCCTGAAGACGCCCCACCGAAAAACTGTGTGAAGATCCAAAAGCGGGCTGTGACTGAAAAACCGTGTCACCTGAAAGCCAATTTCCAGCGATGAGGTGCTTACCATGGGGGGAGCAGGTCATGAATGTTCCATATCTACGATTCTAATGTTATGGATAATGTATCCAATTAAGGAGGGCAATCAAGCGCCCTGTTAGGTCTCCTCCATGGCGCGTTTTGCCACGATCATCTCCAGCAGTTGTTCCTTTGTTCGCCGGATGTGCCGCATCAGCATGTCACAGGCTTCGTCGACGTTCCCTGCTTGCGCTAGTTTCAACAGCTCTCGATGTTCTTTTTTCGCCGGTTCCCGCTGCTTCATCACGCTCAGATGCATTCGGACATAGCGGTCTGATTGCAGATTGACGCGATCCAGCAATTCATTTGTCAGTTTCCTCTGCGATGCCGCGTAAAGGGCGGAGTGGTATTGATAGTTCAGGATCCCCCACTTCCCGACGTCATTCTCGTCATAAGACGCTTCCATCTGTGTCAATATGTCGTTGCATCGCGCAAAGTCGGCAGATGTCATCTGCGGAATGGCTCTGCGGAAAAGATCGACTTCAATAAGCATTCGAAGGTCGAATATCTCTCCGATTTCATTCAGGGAGTGCTTGGTGACTGATCCGCCCCGATTATTGGCCCATTGAATCAGGCCTTCAGCGTTCAGACGCTTTAGGGCTTCGCGGATGGGCATCCGCGATACGTCGTATTCCTCGGCCAGAGCTTCCTGGCGAATAGCTTCACCTTCGGCAAGTTCACCGTTCAGAATACGTTCACGAAGATCGTTCGCGATGACATCTGGTAGGCTTTGCTTGGTTATTGCGCGCTTTCCTGCCATATCTTTCCTGCCACTTGTTTGGGTACAGCTACCGGTTACCGGCGTTATTCCAAGCTGAGCCGCGACTCGGCCACCCAGAAAGCTGATTAAGGACACTCCGCTTGATAATGCATCCAATATCCATGGTGATTCAACCCTGCTGAGACAGCGAGGTAAGACCAAGAGCGAATGGAACCTTCTGTAACTGCCTTTCCCTGAGAGCGGGCGCGGCCAATGCACTGTTTAGTCAGACACCCCAGGTGTCCGACAAGCGATACCCGCCAGGCCAGGGGTCATCCGGGTCAAGCATGTGTTGGTGAATTCCGGTGATCCAGCCGCGCCCACTGATTTCGGGGACAATCGCGGTACGGCCGGCCACTTCGGTGGTATCGACAATCCGACCGGTGAACCGTGATCCGATGATCGAGACCGCCTCGAACGTCTGACCCGGCGACATCAATCCTTTTGCCGCCATCAGCGCCATGCGCGCGGAAACCGCTGTACCTGTAGGCGACCGATCAACCTTGCCGGGTTGGATCGCCACGGCAGATTTTCCGGTCAATCCGGTTTCGGTCTCGCTGATCGGGCCGCAGAAAGCACAGAATGAGATATGGTCCCAATCCGGGTTTTCAGGATGCGAAAACCCAAGCTGTTCATTGGCTGCATTGGTGATCTTCACCCCCAATCGGGCAATGTCACGGGCCTCATGTTCGACAATCTCGAATCCCAAAGCCTGTGCATCGACCACGACAAAACTGTCACCCCCATAGGCGGTATCAACCATGATCGTATCCAATCCGGGTACCTCAAGTGGGACAGACAGTTTGTCGGCAAAGCTGGGCAGGTTTTGCACGAAAATGCGTTGCGCTTTGCCACCGCTGCATTCTGCCCGGACATGAACCAGCCCGCCCGGGGCCTCAAGCACCATATGAGTTTCGGGTTCCTGCATCGGAATGATCCCGCCATCCAGCAATACGGTTGAAACACAGATCGAGTTCGAACCCGACATCGGCGGTGTGTCTTCGGGTTCCATAATGATAAAGGCCGCGTCGGCCTTGGGGTGTTTCGGGGGCACCAGAAGATTGACATGACGGAAAACACCGCCCCGGGGTTCGTTCAGAACGAAGTTGCGCAGCGTCTGGTCGCCCGCGACAAAGCTGCGCTGTTCCCACAAGGTGTCGCCCGGTGGCGGGGCAACGCCCCCAACGATAACATCCCCGACTTCACCTTCTGCGTGGGCTGAAATGACATGAACGGTTTTGCTGCTCCGCATCGGATCTCTCAATATTGTGCGACAGGCTCGCCCAGAGCGTCAAAAATCGGTGTAACGCCCAGACCCGGATGGGCGGGTGCGGTCATCCGGCCGTTGACACGCTTTGGCGCACCCTCGGCAATGTCCACCGTGCCGTAAGAGTTGAAATCCGTGGCAGAGAATGTGAACTCGGACGGCGTTGAACGGGCCAGATGTGCGATGGCCGCCGTGGTGATGTCACCGCCCCAGGTGTCTTCGATCGTCATGGGGATGCCGTGCGCCACGCAGAGGTCACGCATAAGACGGGCTTTGGTCAACCCTCCGACTTTCGAGATCTTCAGGTTGATCACATCCATCGCGTCTTCGGCAATGCCGCGGACCAGCGTGTTGGGAGTGTCGATCACCTCGTCCATCACGAAGGGCAACGCGGTGCGGCGGCGGATCGACACGCATTCCTCATAGGTCAGGCAAGGCTGTTCCACATAGACATCCAGACCCGAAATCGCGCCCACCACGCGTGCGGCCTCGTGCCGGGTCCAGCCGGTATTGGCGTCTGCTACAAGCAGGTCCGACTTTTTCAGAACGGCGCGGGTGGCGTGGATACGGTCGATGTCGTCATTGGCCTCGCCACCCACCTTGAGCTGAAACTTGGTGTAGCCTTCGGCAGCATAGCCTTCGATCTTTTTGGCCATGATCTCGGGAGCTTCCTGACTGATCGCGCGATAAAGCACCACATCATCCTGCGCAGCGCCCCCCAGCAATGTGTAAAGCGGCTGGTCCGTGGCCTTGCCCAGCAGATCCCAGCAGGCAATATCCACCGGAGCCTTAGCATAGGGATGACCCCGCAAGGCCGCATCCATCGTACGGTTGATCTGACCGATATTCAGTGGGTCCTGCCCGATCAAATGCGGGGCCAGCTCTGCCAGCCCGGCCCGGACGCCGAGCGCAAAAGACGGCAGATAGGCCGAGCCAAGCGGGCAGCATTCGGCATAGCCCTTCAACCCTTCATCTGTGATGATTTCCAGAACGGTGCTGTCAAACACTTCGACAAAATTGCCGTTGGACCAGCTATAGCGGCCTTCTTTCAGCGGCAGATCCACCTGATATACGTTCAGCCCGGTGATTTTCATAAGGTGTTCTCCAGATTAGAAGCGTGTGGATGAGAAAGGTGACATATCGAGCACCGGCTTGGCGTCAGTGACCAGATCGGCCACCAGTTCGGCCGTGCCTGCGGATTGGGTCAGCCCCAGATGACCATGGCCAAAGGCATAAAGTACCTG
Organism: Ruegeria sp. N7; assembly: GCF_056531345.1. Lineage (NCBI taxonomy): Bacteria > Pseudomonadati > Pseudomonadota > Alphaproteobacteria > Rhodobacterales > Roseobacteraceae > Ruegeria > Ruegeria sp. N7. The sequence goes on from NZ_JBQFLR010000015.1 coordinate 103,121, forward strand.
TGGTGCGCGCGAAGATCGGTCAATCACTGGCAGGCTGTCAGGCAGTGAAGGGCGAAAGCCCATCCATTGCGTGCCGCCTTCCAGGTTCAGGTCTGGCATGAAGCGCCCGGCCTTGGCCAGCAACGTGTCAGCGCGCCGGTAATTCGGGGCCAGCTTCAATCCACCCAGTTCGACTGCACCGCCGATGCGCACGCCGCCGTTGATCCGGGTTACCACAAACCCATGCCCCCCAAAGGTCAGATGAGTGCGCAGGTCAAAAGCGCCTTCGGGAAGGGTCGTGTTATAACCCCGCTCGGTCTCAAGCGGGATATGATCCCCCAGGGTCTTGGCCAGCTGGTGTGACCAGGCTCCGGCGGCAACAATCACCTGACCTGCCGAAATGTCGCCGTTGTCCGTGTCAAGGCGCACGCCGTCATCGGTTGGTTTCAGTGCCGTGATCCCTGCGATCTTTACCTGCCCACCGCGCGCGATGAACTGTGCCGCCAGATGCTCGGTCCAGCGGGCAGGGTCGACGGTATTCATCCATGTCGAGGTAAAACCCGCATGGGTAAATCGCCGGTTCAGCCCGGGCTGAATTTCGGCAATAGCATCCGGGCTGTCCAGAAGATCAAACGGGATGCCATGGTCCTTGCGCAGGTTCCAGGTGGGCAGGCTGGCACGGAATTCGCCCTCACTCTCGAACAACTGCAACTGGCCTTCGCGCTGCATCAGCGCCTCGCCGTCTACATGCTCGATCTGACGCTCCAGCGCCGCACGGCTGTGGTTCATCAGCGCGGCTTGTGCGGATAGTGAGGCTGCATAACGATCGCGCCAACTGGCCCGCCAGAACCGGAGCATCCACGGTGCAATACTCAGCGCATAAGCGGGCGGGATCGACAAAGGCCCCAACGGATCAAGCAGCCATTTTGGCGCTTTGCGCATGATCCCAGGCGTTGCAAGCGGCACGATATCTGTAAAGGCAAAGGCCCCGGCATTGCCCTTTGACGCCTCGGCTGCAACGCCTTCACGGTCCAGCACAAGCACCTGCCTTCCCCGCTTTTGCAACTCTAGCGCAGCGCTGATGCCAATGATGCCAGCACCGATCACAACTATGTCCGTCTTGGTGTCATGCTGCATGGTTACAGGTTCTCAAATAGTGGTACGGGGTCGGGGACCGGACAGCGTCTGTCCCCGGCCTTGACTTCAAAGCGCGATGCCATCACGGAACGGATCATTCGGCGCGAAAACCAACCTGCCTTCCGACATGATATGCGCCTGCCCGGTAAGGGTGGGAATGACACTTCCGTTCGGGCCGGGTTGGTAGCTCAGCACGTAGGGGCTGCCGATCACGCTTTCCTGCACAATCTCTTCCCCTGCTTCCAGCACCCCGTTTGCCGCCAGACAGGCGAGGCGCGCCGAACTGCCGGTACCGCAGGGCGACCGGTCATATTGATTGTCCGGGCACAGTACAAAGTTGCGGCTGTGAACATCCTTGTTGGGGGATTGATCCTGAAGGATCACATGGTCGACCAGTTCTCCGTTTTCGCCATGCACGCCCTGTGCGATGCAGGCTTCGCGTATGGTGATGGTCAGATCGGTCATCGCCCGAATGTTTCCCGGGTTCACCGGGATTGGGCTGGGATCAACAATGAAGAACCAATTTCCGCCAAAGGCAAGATCGCCGGTTATCGACCCATAGCCGCCAACCTCAATCTGCACTGCTGCCTGCACGCGACGGCTCTCGACATTTGTGACGCGTACGGTATTGGCGTCCAGTAAATCCACCGAGACGACACCGACCGGAGTTTCAACCCGATGCGTGCCCGGCCGGATTCTGCCCATATGTGCCAGAGTGACGCCCAGACCGATGGTGCCATGCCCGCACATGCCAAGAACTGCATCCGCATCAAAATAGATCACGCCGGTCTCACACCCTGGATCTTCGGGCGCGACCAGAAGCGCCCCCACCATTCCGGGCTGCCCACGCGGCTCCAGCAAGATGGATTTGTAGAACACCTCATGCTCGCTGGCCAAGCGTCGTGCACGCTCGGCCAGCGGGCCGGACCCCAGATCGGGGCCGCCGTCGAGGATCACCCGCGTAGGCATTCCTCCTGTGTGACTGTCAATCACATGCATTCAGCAATGACTCCGCCCTGGCCGAACCAATCAGTAAACCAAGTGCGGAACAGGTCGTATTGCTGTTCGCAATAGTTGCGCTGGGCATCTGTCAACTCGTCGGTTTCGTTGAAGTGCAAACGGTATTCCTCTTCGCCGTTCAGGACCAGCAGGTGTTTGTAATACAGCACCAGATCGGTGCCCTCGTCAAAGCTGGCCAGCACACCAAAGGCTTCTTCAAGCTCGCGCGCGCGCAGGCGCGCTTCGGCATGGCCCGCCGCCGCTTTCTGGCACAGGGCAGCCAGCAGCAGTGCCTCCTTAGGCAGGGCAGTGCCAATCCCTGTAATCGAGCCGGTGGCGCCGCAATTGACGAAGCCATGGTAGACCTCGGTGTCCACACCAACCATCAGTGTAACCTGATCATCTTTCGAGGTAATGTGTTCCGCCGCATAGCGCAGATCGCTTTTGCCACCGAATTCCTTGAACCCAACCAGGTTGGGATGATCTGCCCGCAATTCCAGGAACAGATCGGCGCGCGTCGCAAAGCCGTAAACCGGGCTGTTATAGATGATTGCCGGGATATCAGGTGCAGCCGACAGGATCGCTTTGAAATGGTTACGCTGCGCCGCGATGGACGATCCACGCGACAATACACGTGGGATCACCATAAGCCCTGCCGCACCAACCTTTTGCGCATGCGCGGCAAGCGCAACGGCTGATTTCGAATTAATAGCACCGGTGCCGACGACAACGGGCAGTCCGGCCGTGATCAGACGTTCGACACCTTCCATCCGTTCGGCATCCGACAAGAGAGGCCAGTCGCCCATCGAGCCGCAATAGACCACGGCAGACATACCCGCTGCGATCATTTCCTTGCCCTTTTTCACCAGCGCGTCGAAATCCGGTGTCCGGTCCGGTTTGCAGGGGGTCATCAGGGCTGGCATGGTGCCGGTGAAGATATTCTGGGACATGAAGGTAACCTTCCTAATTGTTTTGGGGCGGGGGCTTTTATCGCACATTCGCCAGGAATTTGCGGGTGTGTTCAGATTGGGCTTCGTTAAAAATCTGGGCGGGCGGGCCGATCTCTTCCATCACGCCCTGATGAAAAAAAGCAACCCGGTCTGATACATCACGAGCGAAACCCATCTCATGCGTGACGCAAATCATCGTCATCCCTTCTTCAGCCAAAAGCCGCATCGTGTCGAGAACTTCGCCCACCAGTTCAGGGTCCAGCGCAGAGGTGGCTTCGTCAAACAGCATGTATTCCGGCTCCATCGCCAGCGCGCGGGCAATGGCAAGACGCTGCTGCTGACCACCCGATAAGGCCGAGGGGAAGACGTTCAGCTTTTCGCCCAACCCTACATGGGTCAACTGCTTTGCGGCAATGTCACGCGCCTCGTCCCTCGACTTGCCTTTGACAATCTTCGGGGCCAACGCAACGTTTTCCAGTGCTGTCAGATGCGGAAAGCTGTTCCATTGCTGGAACACCATCCCCAGCTTTGTGCGCAGCTTGTTGATGTCGGTGCCTTTAGCATGAACATCAATGCCATCAACCCGAACCGATCCCTGCTGGATCGGTTCCAGCCCATTGATGCAATAGAGAAGGGTCGATTTGCCGGAGCCTGACGCACCGATCACCGACAGGACCTCTCCTTTCTGCACATCCAGATCGATGCCTTTCAGCACATGCAGCGATCCGAAATATTTGTGCAGGTCGCGAATTTCGATCATTGGGCCCACCTTTTTTCTAGCGACGCGGAATACCGCGAAATCGGATAGCTGAGCGCGAAATAGAACGCGCCAGCGATTGTCAGGATCAGGAATGGTTCCTGCGTGCGGGTGATCAGGATCTGGCTGGCTTTCAGCAGTTCAACATAGCCCAGAACCGAGACCAGCGCGCTGTCTTTCATCACACCCAGCGCGACCCCGACCCATGCAGGGAACACCGCGCGCCCTCCGATCGGGAAGACGACATATCGCAGATCCTGCCAATAGGTCATGCCCAGGCTGCGCGCGGCGCGGCGCATCGGATCACCAACGGCTTCAATCCCGCCGCGCGCCACATTCGCAACCAGTGCTGCCGTGTAGATGGACAGGATCACCACGCCCGAGGCAAACGGGTCCAGATTGAGCCCGACAATAGGTGCAAAGTTGTAAAACAGCACCAGCTGGATGATCAGAGGGACCGACCGGAAAATATCCAGAACCGGAGCCAACGTCAGGGTCGCTGCCAGTTTGCCCTCGTACAGAAGCCAACCGCACACCACGCCAAAAACCGTTCCAATGGAAATCGAAAGCACTGAAATCCAGAGCGTTCGCAGCGCGGCTTCGCCCAGAAACCACAGATCGTTGATGTTGAAGCCGCTGAAAAAGCTGACAGTGGGTTGCATCTGTGCCTCCTTCAGTAGCGGAAAAGCCGGGACGCCAGCAGGCGCGAGGCAAGCAGGATGATTTTGACAATCACGTAGTAGATGACCGCGGTGACGGCGAAATATTCAAAGATTCGGAAAGTGCGCGAGGCAAAGAACTGGGTCTCGCCCGACAATTCCCGGAAGCCGACCAGCATACCCAGTGACGACATTAGAACAGCCCAGACCATCTGGTTCGTGATCGGATGATAGACAATGCGAAACACCTGCGGAATCACGACGCGTGTGTAAGCCTGCCACGCGGTCATGCCCAGCGATCGGGACGCGCGTAGCTGTGTCTCGGGGACGGCCTGAAAGCCGCCACGGAAGTTTTCAGCCAGATAACCGGCGCAATTGAATGTCAGCCCGGCCAGCACGATGAAGTACGGCGATAGATGCAGGCCAAAGGCACCAAGCCCGAAGCCGAAAAAGAACAGCTGGAACAGCGCCGGAGTATTGCGCGCCAGTTCGACCCAGGCTGAGGCGAACCAGTAAAGCGGACCTTTCAGGTGCAGCCGCGTCAGCGCCAGACAAAGTCCGATGATAATGCCAAGGACCATTGCCAGCACGGCAACCTGTATCGTCAGCAGCGATGCCTCAAGCAGGTCCGGCAGGCTTTTCATCACCGGCCGCCAATGGAAGTTATAGTCGAACACGGGTGTTCCTCACGCAATCTACCGGTCCTTTCGCCCGGCCATAGCCGGACGAAAGCATGGAGTAGGAAAGGGTCAGTACATTACGCCGGGAATGCGCAGCTCAGGCGCTTCGCCGCCGACATATTTACCCCAATGCTCCTGATAGCGGCCCGATCGCACCTGGTGGGTCACGAACAGGTTCAGGAAGTTCAGCCAGGTGACATCTTCGCGCTTGCCTACAACCGAAGTGTAGTCGGTGGTCCATGGCATGCGAGGGCCGGCAACAACAGTGTCATATTGCTGGGTAATCGGCAGCACGGCAGTGTTTGTGGTAATGCCGATATCGGCCTTGCCCTGAGCCACCGCCAGGAAAACCTCATTCTCGGACTGGTAGCCCTGGTAATTGCCTTCTTCGCCCCATTCGGCGGCGATCTTCAGCCATTCCTGCTCGGGCACGGTGCCGATCGCGGCGGCCACGCGCTTGCCACGGATATCCTCGAAGGTCTCAATGCCGCTTTCGGCATTCACGACACCCTGCGCATAATAGATGGCGTAAGGAATGGTAAAGCCCACCGTCCGCGCCCGTTCAAGGCTGTCCGAGGTTGCTCCGAACACAACGTCTGCGCGTCCGGTGACGATCACTGGCAGGCGTTCGGCCCAGGTCAACGGCAGGATTTCGGCCTCAACTTCAAGTGCGGCGGCCAGATCATTGCAGTATTCGACGTCAAAGCCTGCCGGTTCGTTATTCGCGTCGCGATACCCAATTGGCGGAAAATCCAACACAACTCCGCAGCGCAATGTCCCGCGATCTACGACATCGTCCAGCGTGTCCGCCATCGCAGGAGCTGTGGTGATAGTGGTGAGGGCCGCCAGTGCGGCGAGTTTCTTGAGCATGTGATCCTCCCTGAATCAATCGATACGCGCAGCTATAGAGGATATTGTATCCAACATCCAGTATTTTGTTGAGCAGGAAAAGCCAGCTTTCAAAAGGTGTCGTGGCTCTTGGATGTGATTGAAATGACTGACTTGGCCCGCGTGGAAGGCCCTCGTTCGTTGGCGGCCAAATGGATTTGACACCATGTGCTACTGGAGTTGGAGGTTTTTGGCTGAACGTGGCCCGTCGTCAAACGTGAAGGTGCATTGTGCTCAGAGGCTGGGGAGATTTCAGCTTGAGACGGAATACCTTTTGTGATGGGAGTGTGCGGTCGCCCAGGCAACTCCAGCCTGTGTCTTTCAAAGAAAAGCGGCAATGCTGACCCGCGCAGCCAAATGCGCGTTCGGTCAGACTTTGACGGCTTGTAGTTCTTCGAGCAGGTCGAGGAGTTGGTTGAGTTTTTCTCGTCCCATTTGTTTTTCGATGCTTTGGTAGA